>JABMOP010000575.1 GCA_013204125.1 Rhodospirillales bacterium
CGCGAAGGCTATCCGTTCTGGCCGTACTGGGAAAATGTGCGGGCCTGGTGGGCGGTGCACCATCTGCCCAACGTCATGATGCTGCATTACCAGACCTCAAAAATGACATGGAAGGCGAAATGCGCCGGGTCGGCGAATTCTTGGGCTACGAGGTTGATGAAAGCCAGTGGGAGAAAATGGTGCTGCATTGCACCTTCGATTACATGAAAGAAAACGCGCCCGAAAGCGCGCCGCTGCAAGGGTCTTTGTGGGACGGCGGCGCCAAGACTTTCGTCAACAAAGGCACCAATAACCGCTGGGTCGATACCTTGACCGAAGAAGACATCGATATGTACGAAAGCCGCGCGCTGCACGAGCTCGGCGCAGAATGCGCCAAATGGCTGGCGACCGGTAAGATGTAGGGCCCGGGGGCCGTTTAGCCGCCGGCGGCTTTCGCTAAGACCGCGCTTGGATCTTTTGGCGGCGCATCGGCGGCCCACACCACAAATTGATCCGGGCGAATGAGGATCAGGCTTTTGCCGTATTCCTCGCGCCCGCCGCCTTTGGAATCGCGGATGACATTTAACGGGATGGCGAGGGCCTTCGCCGCAGCTTCGAACGCCTTGGCGGTTTGTTCTTCGGAATCCAAAGCCAACAGGGTGTAGCCGGCGCCGAGCTCTTCAAAAATATTATTGCCCGACGATAAGGGCTGCGGCGCCAAGTGATGGCCGGCGCGGGCGGTGAACGAGTGGGTGCCGTGGGCCGAAGACACGCCGCCTTTGGGGCCGAACATCACCGATGAGCCTTCGTAATTTGGCTCATACGATGTCACCCAACTGGAACTGGAGGCCAAGCCGTCCCAGGCTTTTTCAAATTCAGGCAGGTTCTTTTCCGGGCTGTAGCGTTTGAAAAAGGCGGCGTCTTCATTGATCCGCCCGGCGATGAAATCTTCGCCGGTCTCGACGAATATGGGATGGCGTTCTTCGGAATAGGATTGGAGCAGGGCGTCGGAGCCCCAGCCCTCCAATTTTGCCGCCAATTTCCAGCCGAGGTTGCGGATATCTTCGAGGCCGTTATTGAGCCCGAAGCCGCCGTAAGGCGGATGGGTGTGGGCGGCATCGCCGGCGATGAAAACGCGGCCCACCTGATAGGTTTCGGCGACGGAGACGCGCAGATCCCAAAACCCTAAATGATCGAATTCGGCTTCGAACTCAAATCCCGCGGCTTCTTGAATGAGGCCGAGGAAATCATAATTTTCGCGCGTCGTGCCGGCCGGCACCGGGGCGTGGAAAAACCAGCCCTCGCCCACATCGATGCGGCCAAAAAATTTCCAATAGCCGTTTAGGTCCGGGTCCATGGCGCGGTAGGTGGAGCGTTCGGGAAGATGGCTCAACCCTTCGTGCAATTGTTTCGATCTGAACACCGCCAGGACCATGACCTGTTCGAAATCGGAACCTTTGCGTTCAATCCCGATTTGTTCGCGCACCGTCGAATGGGCGCCGTCGCAACCGACCACATAATCGGCTTCGACTATTTCGGAACCGGCGCCGTCTTCTTGCTGGATGGTGACGCGGACGCCGCGGTCGTCCTGTTCCAGGCTTTCGGCTTTCCAGCCATATTTGATTTCTACATTGGGCAGGCTTTCGGCCTTGGCGCGCAGCACTTTTTCCATCTGGTATTGGGGCAGGCGGTCGTTCGATTGGAAGTAATAAGGATTAACAATCTCCCTCATTTTGGGGGCGTACCAATATTCGCTGCACAGGTTTTTATACGCCGTGACGCCGCTGGCCGGGAAGCCTTCGGGCATGACCCGGGCCGCTTTCAACTCGTCAACGATGCCCCAGAAATAGAAATGTTCGATGGTGCGTGCCGTCAGGTTCTGGCCTTTGGGGATTTGGTGCAAATCGGCCCGCCGCTCCACCAGCAGACACGAAATGCCGCGAAGGCCCAATTCAACGGCAAGGCCGACCCCGACCGGTCCGCCGCCAACGATAACAACCTGATGCTTGCTCGCCATTTATTTTTCCTCAGTTACGTTACTATTCGTCAACTACCGGGTTGGACAACAGGCAGACGCCCGGCACTTCGACTTCGATGACATCGCCGGCCTTCATGAACACTTGCGGGCTGCGTTGACCGCCGGACCCTTCGGGCGAGCCGGTGGCGATAATGTCGCCGGGGCAAAGCTCCATGATCTTGGACAGATATTCGATTTGCTCGGCGAGATCGAAAAACATCATCTTGACGTTTTCGTTCTGCATTTCCTGGCCGTTGAGACGGGAAATGACGCGCAAATCAAACGGATCATCGACCTCGTCTGCCGTCGTCATCCACGGTCCGCAGGCGCTGGCATGGGCGAAATTCTTGCCGGCTGTGACGCTATGTTTCTGCCAATCGCGGGCCGAGCCATCATTGAGGCAGGTAAAGCCGACCACATGGGAAAGCGCATCTTTGCGTGCGATATGGCGTCCCGGTTTGCCGATAACCATGGCCAGTTCGGCTTCGAAGTCATAGCC
>JABMOP010000576.1 GCA_013204125.1 Rhodospirillales bacterium
AAGGATTCACCAATTTCGACGCGGGCCTGACGCACTCGTCCATCGGCGAATACAAAAACGATACGGCCCGATTGTTGATTGACGATGGCATCTTTGGGAACGGCGATCACATCGCGCCCACCGTTCGAGCCGGGCACATCAACAATAACGTTCTGGTTCGGCACCAGGCGGATTTTGGTTGGCTCTATATTAGGCGTTAACCGTACCGCACGCGTCCGCGCCAATGGGTTTTCATCAGGAATAACCGCACGCACGGCGGCTTCGATCTTTGTCTTTCCGTCAATCCACGCGGTCAAAATTTTGCCGTCGATAATTTCCCCTATGCGATCCGAAGGAATATCGACTTCGATCTCAACATTCTCATCGTTTAAAAGTGTGACAATGCGGGTGCCCGCGTTCAGGTATGTGCCGGGCGATACGTGTTTCCCCAAAATCACACCCGGAAAGGGGGCACGGATGGTGGCGTCTTTGAGATCGATACGGGCCAGATCACGTGATGCGCGCGCCCGGCTAAGTGCGGCGGCGGTGTCATCGACCGAAGCGTCTGCTTTGACTATTTCTTGGCTTTTGTCTTCAAAACGCGCCTGACTGAAGGCAGCCGATTTGCGCAATCTTTCGAGGCGTTTCAACTCTTGTTTAAGAAGGTTCACTTGCGCCTGGGCAAATTTCCATTTGGCGCGGGCCTGCAAAACTTCGGCGGCTTTAAATTCGGCTTCCAGCTTCAACCGGTCCACGTTCAGTTCGGCCAGCACTTGCCCCATTTTAACGCGGTCGCCGATTTCTACCAACACCCGGTTCACACTGCCCTTGATGTTTGCCGCAATTTCGCTGCGTTGAATGGCAACGACGCGTCCGGTTATCGGGAATATTTTTATCATCGGCTCGCGCGTAACTTCGCCCAATTGCACCAGGGTTGGTGGCGGTCCCCGCCGGCCATTGGCAGCCGGAGGCTTGCCGCCGGCCGGGCTCCCTTTGGTGCCGGCTTGCTTGGCTCTGCTTTGGATGAATTTGCTCTTTTCTTCCGGGCTCATGGAAAAAAATTCTGAACGTTCTTCTTCGGAAAGGCTTTGGAAAAAGGCACGGCGTTGATCCGGGCTCATCGCGCCCGGCCCGCCTTGTTGCGCCAGTGCACCGCCGGACGCTGCGACGCCAGTGATCGCCACCAAAACTGCGACAATCGCGCACAGTAAATTACGAGAGAAAGGTAACTGATTTTGCATTTATGTTATTCCCAAGCCGGTTCCGTTTGCGCCGCCCAACCGTTTAATACAAGCGCCGATCTCCGTTAGCCTCGTTTTGGATGGTCGGCTTATCCAGCGGTGTTTTCCGGCGAAATTAGCATTGAAATCCCAATGCATGGCAAGCAAATTATCACAAAATGGGGCGACATGAATATAACAATAAATTGATTGAACGGGGGCGATTATCAAGTGCCGCGTGACAGCGAATTCCCGGCTCGGTAAGTTTGCCCGATCATGACCACCGCCTATATCACTCATTCGGTTTGCTTGGAACACGATCCGGGGCCGGGCCATCCGGAATCACCGGCAAGGTTGGGCGCCGTAAATGCCGCCCTGGAAGGCGGCGAATTTGCGCCCCTCCTGCGCCTCGAAGCGCCGCAGGCTGAAACCCAGACGATCGAACTTATGCATGACGGTGATTACGTTGCCCGAATTTTGGACGCGGTCCCGGCAAGCGGTCGCTTGGCGCTGGACCCCGATACCCATTTGTCGCCGGCATCGGGCGAAGCGGCGCTTCGGGCGGTGGGCGGTGTATGCGCGGCGGTCGATCTGGTCCAATCGGGCGAAGCTGCCAATGCATTTTGCGCATTGCGTCCACCCGGCCACCATGCGGAACGCGCCCGCGCCATGGGGTTTTGTATTTTCAACAATGTCGCCATTGCCGCCGCCCACGCACAATCTGCCCATGGGCTAGGCCGCGTTGCCGTCATTGATTTCGATGTCCACCACGGCAACGGCACGCAACACATGTTCGAAACCGACGCTTCGCTGTTTTACGGATCCAGCCATCAATGGCCGGCCTATCCAGGCACCGGCGCGGAAACTGAAACCGGGGTCGGAAATATCGTCAATCAGCCCTTGGCGCCGGGGGCGGGAAGCGCCGAATTCCGCGCCGCCTATGAAAATAAAATTTTGCCGCGCCTCCGGGAATTTAGCCCCGATCTGCTTTTAATTTCGGCCGGCTTCGATGCGCATCAGCTGGATCCCTTGTGCCAGCTTAACGTAACCACCGAAGATTTCGCCTGGGTCAGCGGTCTGTTGCTGGACGTTGCCGACGAATGCTGCGGCGGGCGCGTGGTCTCGGCCTTGGAAGGCGGCTATGATTTGCAAGCGCTTGCCGATTGCACCCGCGTCCATGTGCGCGAATTAATGTCCAGGGCCTGATGGCCGGGCTAAGGATGGCCTTGCCCCGGCGTGGGCGGGCGGCGTAGAATCGCCAGGCCCAAAAAAAATTGAGGGCGATCCAAATATCATTGGCGGGTGGATAAGATGTCCGAAAAAGCGAAACAATCCGATATTTCAAAAATGAGTTTCGAAGCGGCCCTCGCCGAGCTGGAAGATATCGTCGGCAGCTTGGAGCAGGGCGAAAGCCAGCTTGACGGTGCAATTAAAGCCTATGAGCGCGGCACCGAACTTAAAAAGCATTGTGAGGCGAAATTGAAAGCGGCACGCGAAAGAGTGGAAAAAATTAATCTTGGCGCCGATGGCGCCGTCGGGGTTGAGGCATTTGACAGCGAATAGCGAAAATAAGAGTGCTCCCCTTGGAATCTTTTGAAACTGCCCTGGCCAGTGCCGCAAGCGCAACCGAAGAAGCCTTAGATAGCCTGATCCCGTCCGGCGACGGCCCAGAAGCGCAGGTTTTGGAAGCGATGCGTTATTCGGCGCTTGCCGGTGGCAAGCGGTTGCGCCCGTTTCTTGTTATGACATCGGCCGATCTGTTCGGCGTTGCGCGCTCGTCTTCCTTGCGCGTCGCGGCAGCGGTGGAAATGGTCCACACCTATTCGCTGATTCACGATGATTTACCGTCGATGGACAACGATGATCTACGCCGCGGTAAACCCACCTGTCATATTGTATATGACGAAGCGACGGCGATCTTAGCGGGTGACGGTTTGCTGACCCTGGCATTCGAAGTTTTGGCCGAAGTCGATACCCATAGCCTCGGCGAAATCCGCGCCGAATTGGTCTTAGAGCTTTCCGCCGCCATCGGTGCCCAAGGCATGGTCGGCGGTCAGATGCTGGATTTACTGGCGGCGGACCACAAATTGGACATGCCAGAAATCACGCGCCTTCAACGGATGAAGACCGGCGCCTTGATCAGCTATGCCTGTCAGGCGGGCGCTATTCTCGGCAAAGCCAGTGAAACCCAGCGCCATATGTTGACCGCTTATTCCCACGATTTGGGGCTTGCCTTCCAAATCATTGACGATTTATTGGACGTCGAAGGCAACGCCGCCGAAATGGGAAAGCGCGCCGGCAAGGACCAGGATGCGGGCAAGGCGACGTTTGTTTCCCTTCTGGGGCCGGAGCGCGCGCGCGAACAGGCGGAAATTTTGGTCGCGCAGGCAATTAAACATCTTGAGGTTTTTGCCGGAAAAGGTGATTTACTGAGAAACTTGGCGAAATATGTGCTAACAAGACGCAAGTGATGCCGATCAACGGCAATTTTGGGTAGTTAAAGGGGCGTTCGTGGCTAATAAAAAGGAAAAACCGGCCAAGCGAATTTTGGACGGCGTCAGCGTGCCGGCGGATATCAGAAATCTGTCCGGTGACGAGTTGAAGCAACTCGCCGACGAGGTGCGCGACGAGACCATCGAAGCGGTTTCCATCACCGGCGGCCATTTGGGCGCGTCTTTGGGTGTGGTCGAATTGACCGTGGCGCTTCATCATGTGTTTGATACGCCCCGCGACCGTCTGATCTGGGATGTCAGCCACCAATCTTATCCGCATAAAATTTTAACCGGGCGGCGGGATCGTATTCGCACGCTGCGCCAAGGCGGCGGGCTTTCCGGTTTCACCAAGCGCTCCGAAAGCGAATATGATCCTTTCGGCGCGGCCCATTCTTCGACCTCTATTTCGGCCGGGCTCGGCATGGCGGTCGCGCGGGATTTCGCGGGCGGCGACAACAATGTGATCGCGGTCATCGGCGACGGTGCCATGAGCGCCGGTATGGCCTACGAAGCCATGAACAATGCCGGCTCGATGGATACCCGCCTGATCGTCATATTAAATGACAATGATATGTCGATCGCCCCGCCGGTCGGCGCCATGAGCGCTTATTTATCTAGACTGATATCGTCCAAACCTTATCGTTCGATCCGCCATTTCGCGCGCGACGTGGCCGGGAAACTGCCGCGCCGGGTGGAAGAAACGGCAAAAAGGGCGGAAGAATATGCGCGCGGCATCTTAACCGGCGGCACGTTGTTCGAGGAACTGGGCTTTTTCTATATCGGCCCGGTTGATGGACATAATCTGGATCATCTCTTGCCGGTGCTCAAAAATTTGCGGGATTCGGAAGAGCCGCAACCGGTTTTGCTTCACGTCGTCACCGAAAAAGGGCACGGCTATGAGCCGGCGGAAAGCGCCGCCGATAAATATCACGGCGTTTCCAAATTCGATGTCATTACCGGCGAACAAGACAAAGCGATTACCAACGCGCCGTCTTATACCGGTGTTTTCGCAGAGGCGTTGATAAGCGAAGCGTCGCGCGATGATCGTATCGTCGCCGTTACCGGCGCCATGCCGTCGGGCACCGGCTTGGATAAATTCGCCGATAAATTTCCGGCCCGCTGTTTTGATGTGGGCATCGCCGAGCAGCACGCGGTGACCTTTGCCGCCGGCCTTGCGACGGAAGGCTACAAGCCGTTTGCCGCCATTTATTCGACGTTTTTGCAGCGCGCCTACGACCAGGTCGTGCACGATGTCGCGATCCAAAGCCTGCCGGTACGCTTTGCCATTGATCGCGCCGGTCTGGTCGGCGCCGACGGCGCAACCCACGCCGGGGCGTTTGATCTTGCCTACTTAACGTGCCTTCCAGGGTTTGTCGTCATGGCGGCGGCAGACGAAGCGGAATTGGTTCACATGGTAGCCACTTCGGCGGCCATCGATGATGCGCCTTCGGCTTTTCGCTATCCGCGCGGCGAAGGGGTCGGCGTGCAAATGCCGGAAATCGGTGTGCCGCTCGAAATAGGCAAGGGCCGCGTCGTCCGCGAAGGCAGCACCATTGCAATTGTCAGTTTGGGTACGCGCTTGGCCGAAGCCACCGCCGCGGCAGACGAATTGGCCTCCAAAGGCTGGTCAACAACCGTCGCCGATGCCAGATTTGCCAAACCCTTGGACGAAGACTTGCTGCGCCGCCTGGCGCGGGAACACGAAGTCATGATTACCGTCGAAGAAGGTTCCGCCGGCGGGTTCGCCGCCCATGTGATGCAATTTCTTGCCAATGACGGCGCCTTTGATAAAGGCCTCAAATTCCGCGCCATGACGCTGCCGGATATCTTCCTCGACCAGAACAAGCCCGAAATTCAATATGCGCTTGCCGGTTTGACGCGCGCCGATATCGTTGTCGCGGCGCTGCTGGCCCTTGGCGAAGACGACGCGGCGGCCACTGCAATGCGCGACCAGCGGGCTTAAAAACCCGGTGTCCGGGGAAAAAACTGCCAAACCCGGGCCTAAGCGCCGCCTCGACCAGCTTCTTGTAGATCGCGGTATCGTTGAAAGCCGCGCCCGCGCCCAGGCATTGATCATGGCGGGCCTCGTTTATTCGGGCGAGACGCGCCTCGATAAGGCGGGAAAGCAGGTCGCTTCCGACATTCAGATCGATATGCGCGGCCAGGATCATCCGTGGGTTTCGCGCGGTGGGCTTAAACTGGACCACGCGCTTAAGCATTTTGGTATTTCCGCCGAAGGCGCGGTTTGCCTGGATATCGGCGCGTCCACCGGCGGATTTACAGACGTCTTGCTGGCGGCGGGCGCGGCCAAAATTTATGCGGTCGATGTGGGAAGCGGGCAATTAGCCTGGAAACTGCGCCAAGATGAACGTGTTCAGGTGCTGGAAAAGGTCAATGCGCGCTATTTAAGTGATGAAGATATCCCCGAACAGGTGGCATTTATCTGCTGTGATGCTAGTTTTATTGGCCTGACGACGATATTACCGACGCCCTTGGGTTTTGCAGCACGCGGCGCCCATTTAGTGGCCCTTATCAAGCCGCAATTCGAAGTTGGTCGCAAACAAGTGGGCAAAGGTGGAATTGTAAGCGATTCAAAATTACACGATCAAGTTTGTGATCAAATTGAATCTTGGATTAACAATTTAAAGGGATGGACCGTAATTGGAATTACAGAAAGCCCAATTACCGGCGCCGAAGGAAATAAGGAATTTTTAATTGCTGCTCGAAAAGGATAATTGCAAACAATAAAAACACATGTTTTTCAATGATTTTTCGAAGAATATCTGAAATTGATATGAGTTTTGTAATTTGTAATCACTATTGCTCTCATTTTATTTTAAATCATTATTTATTGATAGCAATTAAATTTTCACATTTACAATTCAATATACATATAAAGTTTCGAGCCGCTTCGATACGCATTTCTCTTGCTGGATGCATTTTGTGATGGGCGGCCTGATACTTTTGCGAATATGCAGCGGATCGTCGATTGGGGCGGTTTGGCGGGTTTTTGCAACCCCCCACAGCCCTTTGCCGCTGATTATTATCTTGAACCTCGCCTAAATTCAGCCGAATGTACGGTGAACATAGGAATTCTGCGCGGAGAGCGATTGTGAGCACTGCCGAGGTCAAAACCACCGATCAGGCTGGTATTATCCAAATAAAGAGGGTCGGCGCCAATCTGGGCGCGGAAATTGGCGGTATTGATCTCCGCCAACCCCTAAATGATGCCCAATTTAGCGCCGTTCAGGACGCTTTGGTGGCGAACGAGTTGTTGATATTTCACGATCAAGACATCGATTCCGCCCAGCTTAAGGCCTTTGGCGCGCGGTTTGGCGAATTAACGGTACATCCTTTCGCGCCCAGCGACGGCAATGACCATTCCTTGATAAAGTTCGCCAACGATGCCGATAGCCCACCCTTCGGCACCGATGTCTGGCATTCGGACGAAACTTTCCGCGCCGCGCCGCCGATGGCAACCGTCCTTTGTGCCAAGGAAGTGCCGGAAGTCGGCGGTGATACAGTCTTTGCCAGCATGACCGCCGCCTATGAAGGTCTTAGCGATAAGCTGCAGGATTTTATTTCTGGCCTGGAAGCCATCCACGATTTTAAACCCTTCAAGAGCCTGTTTTCCGATTCCGCCGAAGACCGCGAAACGCTTCAGAGGTATGAACGCGAATACCCGCCTTCGATCCATCCGGTCGTCCGCGTTCACCCGCTATCGGGGCGCAAGGTTCTGTTCGTCAATCCGCAATTCACCATTGCCATCAAAGCCATGGAAGAACGCGAAAGCCGCGGGCTTTTGGATACCTTGTTCCATCAGGCGCTTATCCCCGAATATCAATTCCGCCACCACTGGAAAGCCAACACCATCGCGTTTTGGGACAATCGTTCGACCCAGCATTACGCGATACACGATTACTACCCCCAGCGCCGCTTCATGGAGCGGGTGACCATTAAGGGTGATCGGCCCGAAGGCGTCGGTACGGCCGATCCGGCAACCATCCGCCGCGCAAAATTCGAAGCCATCGGTGGCGCCGACCCCCATGGCGGCCATAAACCATTACCGCAAAACGAACGGGACTGAGCCGGACCTGCAATTAATTTTGTTAAATTGGATGCGTTACCCGCACTGCGCCTTGTGGCGCAGCAGGTGATCGGCGAGGACTGTGGCGACCATGGCTTCGCCGACCGGCAC
>JABMOP010000577.1 GCA_013204125.1 Rhodospirillales bacterium
AATCACAGGACACGCTCAACAATTCAGGGAATGGTAATCATCATGGACGCAACCACCAAAACCGGCGAAACCGTCGCCGAAGCCTATCTTTCCGCACTTTACGATCATGGCATTCGCCACGTATTCGCGAACGGCGGAACCGATTTCGCGCCGATTATCGAAGCCCTTGTGCTGTCCAACGATTCGGGACGCAAAGTCCCGCAATTTGTCACCGTCCCCCACGAAAATGTCGCCGTCGCCATGGCGCAAGGCTATTACAACGTCACCGGCATCCCCGCCGCCGTCATGGTCCATGTCACCGTCGGCACCGCCAATGCGCTTTGCGGTATCATGAACTCTTTTCGCGGCAGAACGCCGGTATTGCTGGCTGCCGGGCGGACACCTTTAACCGAAACCGGCCATCCGGGATCCCGCGATATCGGCATCCATTGGAGCCAGGAAACGTTCGATCAAGGTTCGATGATACGCGATTACGTCAAATGGGATTATGAATTGCGCGCCGGCCAACCGGTCGGCACCATTGTCGGGCGCGCCCTCGATATCGCCATGAGCGAGCCTAAGGGCCCGGTTTACCTCACCTTGCCGCGCGAAGTTCTGGGCGATGTAAATGCCGTTCCCGGCGCGGCCCGTAATGACCGCAGCCTCGGATCAACCGCACCGGCGCCGTCGATGGATGTGATCGAGCAAGCCGCCGGCATGATAGCCGCCGCCGAACGCCCGCTTATCATCGGCGGCTATGCCGATTATTCGTCGGATGCTTTTTATACCCTCGCGGAACTGGCGGAAACGCATGGCATCGCCGTAGCGCCGGGCCAAGGATCGTTTCTGCCATCCTCTTGCGCGATGAATTTGGGCATGGCCGGCCAAGACCTCTTTAATTGGGCCGATTGCGTGATTGTCTTGGAATCCCCGGTTCCGTGGATACCCAGCGCCGCCGCACCCAACGTCAATGCCAAACTCATTCATATCGGATCGGACCCGATGTTTTCGACTTACCCGTTCCGCGGATACGGGATGGATTTATCCATCACCGGGGCGGCGGCAGAAGCCTTGCCGATGTTGAACGAGGCGCTCAAAATCAAATTGGCAAAAAAATCCGGCGCCGTCGATAAGCGGCGCGGCGAAATTACGGAAATGCGCGCTAAAATCGACGCGGCGCGCGCCAAGGTGCTTGAAAAGGCGCAAACTTCGACGCCGATCCATCCCGCCTGGATCGCCAAATGCCTGAACGACGTCAAAGATGACGACGCCATCATTTCCAACGAACTTGGCGTACCGATGCAGTTCCTCGATCTGGATAAGCCGGGCTGCTATCTCGGCGGCGGCGGCAGCGCCGGCGGTCTCGGCACTTCCATGGGCGGCGCGCTTGGCGCCAAATTGGGCGCGCCCGACCGCCAAGTCATCACCATTGTCGGCGACGGCTCTTACATGTTCAACGTGCCGATGGCGGCCCATTTTGTCGCCCGCGCCGAGAACCTGCCGACCCTGACCATCATTTGCAATAACTCCGAATGGTTCGCCGTCCGCCGGGCGACGACCACCATGTATCCCGAAGGGCGCGCTGCCAAATCCAACATCTTGCCGGCGGTAAATTTAACGCCGTCGCCGAATTACGAAAAAGTTGTCAGCGCCGTTGATGGCCATGGCGAAAAGGTTGAAAACCCCGAAGACTTGCCGGGCGCAATCGAACGCGCATTAAAGGCGATGGAAAACGGCGATCCGGCGGTTATCAACGCCATTACCCAGGCCGGCGGGCGTTAAGAATCAGCCATAGAGAGCGGGCAACCGGTGAGCGCGGTAGACGTCCCAGCCGTTGCCCTTACCGCGTTCGTCGATAAACAACTCGAAGACGGTTCGTGGATTCTCTTCATGCGTGACCTCGACGATGCGAATCCAGCCAAGGCCGACCCTGGGGTCATCGATCGGGGCGCCATTGTCGTCTGACATCAATCCGCCAAAGCAGACCAGCACGTTGCCGGAATGAGGCATCTCTTCGGCGCCGCAGATGAAAGGGCAGAAGTAGCGGTCCGCCCCGCCGTCACCGTAGGACCAGACTTGTTTTACGCTCGATGTTGCCTGATCGATAGAGAATTCGGCGGCCCGGCTAAAACTGTCAGCGGGTGATTGTTTGGCTTTAAATGGGTGCGCCCGGTGATTGCCGTTGTCGAACAATAGAATGGTTCCCCGCGGCGTGATCGTGGCGTGGTGCTGATGATACTGCCATTCGTGCGCCCCCTCCGGGTTGAGTAAATGATCAGACCAGGGCGCGCGCCAGCCATCATGATTGCCGAGTATCCAGACGATCGCGCCAGTGTCCCGGCGGAATTTGATGACCGCGTCCTGATGGCGCGAAGATACGATAAAGCTGTCGTCACTGGTATCCAGATATACCGAGTTCAGATGGCTCCAATCCATGGAATCGGGAACCCCCTTATTACCCCAGTAGTCAGACAGCGAGCCGTAACCAATCCGCTCAGCATCCAAGATATCAAGCATCCGCCACGCGCCGGCCACATCGCCATTGCGTTGAAATTCGACAACCACATCGCCAACCACCAAGGCCGGGCCTTTGGGCGCGTCGGGAACGGTTTCGCTGGTTGGATAATCGGCAAATTTACGCCGTTCGATACCAAGGACGATGAAATTCCCGTTGTCCAGTTCCGAGATATCATGATGGAAGGCTTCCGCCGCGACCGGGATCGAGCTTGCCGATGTCTCGAATTTGCCGGCATTGGGCGCACCGGCGGCAAACCACTGGCAAACCCGGTTACCAAGCATATCGAGCTCGATTGCGCGGTTATCGAAGGTTAGGTAAATCAGATTTCCATTTCGAAGGCGTTTAATTTCACCGACCGTGTGGCCGGTATTGCACAACCACACAACCTCACCATCGGCATCGAGCGCAAGGATAACGCCATAGTTGGCGGCGCCTGAACGATGGGATTTACGGAGACCAAAAAAGGTGAACCCAGGTTCCATCGCCGCCGGCTCGCTAAGAGAGAGTTTTAGCTCCGGAAAATCATCGGGCAGTGGATCGGTTTGGAAGTCGCTGCGCCAAACTTCCTTGTAAATGCCCCCTACAGAATCACGCAAAGTCAGAATTACCGAATGAATTTGGTCCGGCCGCATCCCGAGCAGGATATGTGAATGCAGCGTATCTGGCTTGGGCGGCGTCGGCACGGCCCAGCTACTTACCCCGTCGGTAATCGTGATTTCAGCTGAAACCGGCAGCGGCGCCTCAAATGACAGTTCGGCAGCCAACGGGGCTTGGCCTGACGGGTTCACCACCAGATGAGGAGCGCGTTCGAATTCAAAATAGGTTTGTGCCGCTTTTTTGATGATTGTGTCCATGGTCCCGCCCTACAAATTTCGTGATAGGAATTGATTAACTACACTACAAAATAATTCATAACAATATTAAATATATTATTTTAATGTATTTTATTTTAATATAACATATTAATATTGTTTTATATAAATACGAGAGGGCGCCGGCGCATGATTGGAATGAGCATAAGAATTAGGCGATGGGTTTAAAAATAATCCGGCAGTTCCTTGGCAAGTGCCGCCAGAATGCGATCCCGCAAGGGCTCGCTCGCGCCTGCGCTTGAACGTCCGGCCGGTGACCGTTTCATAAAGCGAGATATATTTGCCGCTGAATTCTTCCAGCGTCTCGGCGGGAATCTCGGGGATTGGGTCTTTATAGGGATCGCATCGACCGGCGATCCATAGACGCAGAAATTCCTTATCCAGGCTATCGGGGTTTTCGCCGGCTTCGAAGCGGGCCGGGTAGCTATCGGCAATCCAAAAGCGGCTTGAATCCGGTGTATGGATTTCGTCCGCCAGAACAATCCGCCCGTCTTGATCCAAGCCAAACTCGTATTTGGTATCGACCAGAATCAATCCGTTCTTAGCCGAAATTTCCCGCCCGCGCGCAAAAACCGCGAGGCTGAGTTCGGCAAGCTCGTTCCACTGGGCTTCGGTAACCAAGCCTTGTTCCAATATTTCCGCTTTGGTAATCGGCGCGTCGTGGCCGCCGGCTTCGGCTTTGGTGGTCGGCGTTAAAATAGTGTCCGGCAGTATTTCGCTTTTGCGCAAACCGTCGGGGAATTGATGGCCATAAAGAAGGCGTTCGCCCCGTTCATACATCGGCCAGATACTGGTTTCGGTCGATCCGGTCAGGTAGTCCCGCACCACCATTTCAATCGGTAGCATATCCAGCCGCTTTACGATGGCGACATTGGGGTCGGGATAGGAAATCACATGATTGGCGCAAATATCGGCGGTTTCATCGAACCAAAATTGTGCCGTCTGATTGAGCACCTGGCCTTTAAAGGGAACGGCGGCCAGCACTTTGTCGAAAGCCGATTGACGGTCGGTGGCGATGAGGATGCGCCGCCCGTCCGGCAGATCATAGGAATCCCGTACTTTGCCCCGCTGAAACCCCGGCAGTTGGGGAAATTCCGCATCGGTTAGACAATTATCGATCAAATCTTGGAAATCACTCATATCGTCCCTGTGTATTCAAAGTTCCTGGTTTCACATTTTATAAGGTTGCAGCCAATCCAAACTGTCTTCGGTGCGCCCGCTCGGAATATATTCAGCGCCGAGCCAACCCGTCCAGCCCATATCATCAATCGCGGCAAATAAATCGGAAAACGGAATTTCGCCGGTTCCGGGCGCGTGGCGTCCTGGTGTATCTGCAAATTGAATATGGCCTATTTTATCCAAATTAGCCTTCATTGTGGCAATCAAATCGCCTTCCATGATGTGCATGTGATAGATGTCATATTCGATCCCCAAATTGGGATGGCCGGCGTTTTCGATCACGCCCACTGCTTCGGTCGTCGTCGTGACTAAAAATCCAGGCCGATCCTTGGTATTAATCGCTTCGATCAGCACCTTTACACCGAGGTTCGATAACGCTTCGCCGGCAAATGTGATGTTATTGGCCAGCACATCGAGGCATTGGGAGCGCTCGAACTGATCCATAGGCGGCCAACCGGCAAGCACGTTCATGGTCAAAGGCTTTAACTGGGCTGCATAAATACATGCCTGATCGACGGCGCGCTTAAATTCGTCCTCTGCCCCCGGCAGGGCGGCGAGCCCTGGCCCGGTGGTCAAATCGCCGGCGCCGATATTGATGACGGTGATTTCAACCCCCGCTTCAATTTTGGCGGCCTTTAGCGCGTCCACCGCGAACCCGTACGGAAATTGAATTTCGATGGCGCCGAAGCCGGCGTTCCGCGCAGCTTGGAAGCGGTCCAGAAATTCTACTTCTGAAAACATCATCGATATGTTGGCCGAAAAACGTGGCATCAGGGCCTCCCTTTAATCCAGACCCGAGTTTAAACACCTCCACCACTTTAGGAAACGGCTTTGCTCAAAATGATGTTCGCGGCCTCCGGGGAAGCTTGATATTATGCCCCCTAGAATTTGAACTTTATGGGAGGAAAGCCAGTGAGCCGGCTTAAAGAATTAACGTATGACGAATTGGATGATGAACAGCGCGCCATGTATGACGAGATTGTGGCCGGCCCGCGCGGTCATTTCGTAGGCCCGTTTCACGCTTGGCTACGAAGCCCGCCGCTCGGCCATATCAGCCAAAAATTAGGCGCCTTTTGTAGGTTTTCCAGCACCATCGATCCGATATCCCTGGAAGTTTGCATCCTGACCGTCGCCCGCCATTGGTCACAGCCCTATGAATGGGCCGCCCATAAGAAAGTCGGCTTGAAGGCCGGGCTCAACCCCATAATTATCGACGCTATCGAAAACGGCAAAGCCCCCAAATTCGACGATGATAAACAAGCCATCGCCCATGAAATTGCCAAGGAACTATTGGAAACGCGCACCATCTCCGATGAAAGCTATGCGCGGGCGATGCACATCATCGGCGAAAAAACCCTGGTCGAATTAACCAGCGTCATCGGCTATTACACCTCGATCGCCTTGCAAATGAATTGCTTCAAAGTTGTGCCATCCGGCGACGAACCGTTGCTCTCGGGCGCGATAACTTAAGACCCTTTGCGGATTAGATAAACGAAGATGCCGTCCGCTTCGCTCGTTTCCACCAATTCGTGGCCGGCATTGGCGCAGTAATCGGGAAAATCGGTTTTGGTGCTTGGATCGGTTGCCGTTACGCGTAAAGCCTCGCCGGGGCCAAGATCGCCAAGCGCCTTTTTTGCCTTTATCACCGGCAAAGGGCATTTCAATCCGGACGTGTCGAGGTCTGCCATATCAATTCCTACTTTCGGTACATAGACGCCGATTGAACACCGACGGCATCGCGGCCGGCGAATAAATCCCGCAGCTTTTCCAACATGCCTTCGGGCAAGGGCGGGCCGTCGATAGAGGCGGCGTTTTTCTTGATGTGATCGCGGTTGCCAGAGCCAAACAGCACCACATTGGCGCCGGGCTCATGGGCGACGTAACGGTAGGCGGAATCCATCATGTCTTCGGCGCCACCGTCGCCCAGCAAAAAATCTAGCGGGTTATCGCGAGCGGCCAGATCGGCTGGAAACTCCCCGGCGTCGGCGAGCGCACGAAGGGTATCCCGCACCGCGTCCGGGTCCGACAAAAAGCGACCGACATACATTATATAAGTGCCGATATTTTGGTTGAGTATCCTTGGGAATACGGCGCCGCGCGCGCCCTGATTGGTCGGCGAAAAAGCCAGCATGGCGACATCGAAATGGTCATCCACCAAGGCGAGGCTGAGCCCTTCGTGGTTCAAATCTCGGGGCGGCGCTTCGGTCATGCCGAGAAACTTGAACTTGCCCTTTTCCTGTTGGCGCTTAATGACGGGAAGGATTTCGGAAATTGCGTAATCGTAGCTAGCCGGCGTCAATCCATGCAGGAAAAACACGTCCACATATTCGACCCCTAGCCGACGAAGCGATTCCTCCAACCCCGCCACCACGGTTTCGGGGGAATGAAATTCATCCTTCTGGCGCACGTAGTATTTTGTGGACAGCACCACCGAATCGCGGGGCACCCCTTTAAGACCGAGACCGACGGCGTTTTCGGTTCCATAAGAATAGGCGCAATCAATGACATTGATGCCGAGATCGAGAGCGAATTTAACCGTATCGCCGATTTCCGAGTCCGATTTACCGGCGGTCTGCCCCAAACGTGAATCGCCGCCGCCGCCAAGCCCGGCGACGCTGACTTCGAGGCCGGTGCGGCCCAATGT
>JABMOP010000578.1 GCA_013204125.1 Rhodospirillales bacterium
CCGATGTTGTTCTTGGCGCCCTATACCGGCTGCGCCATGGGCGAATTTTTCCGCGACCATGGCCAGCACGCGGTCATTTTCTATGACGATTTGACCAAGCAGGCGGTGGCGTATCGGCAAATGTCGCTTTTGCTGCGTCGCCCGCCGGGCCGCGAAGCCTATCCGGGCGATGTATTCTACCTGCATTCTCGGCTGCTCGAACGCGCCGCCAAAATGAACGACGAACTTGGCGCAGGATCGCTCACCGCGTTGCCGGTGATCGAAACCCAAGGCAACGATGTGTCGGCCTATATTCCGACCAACGTTATTTCCATCACCGACGGTCAGATATTTTTGGAATCGGATCTGTTCTATAAAGGCATTCGCCCGGCGGTGAATGTCGGGCTATCGGTGTCCCGGGTTGGTTCTGCGGCCCAGGTGAAGGCGATGAAACAAGTGTCCGGCTCGATCAAGTTGGAACTTGCCCAATACCGCGAAATGGAAGCGTTCTCGCAGTTTGCGTCCGATCTCGATGCATCGACCCAGCAATTGCTGGCGCGCGGCGCGCGTTTGACGGAAATCCTCAAACAGGGGCAATTTTCGCCCTATCCGATGGAGGAACAGGTGGTCGCCATCTTTGCCGGCGTCAACGGTTTTGTCGACGGCATCGCGATTAACGAGGTCACCCGCTATGAAGCTGCGCTAATGAATTCGATCCGCGACAAAGGCCAGGATATCTTGATCGCCATTCGTACCGAACAGGCAATTTCGGACGGGACTCAAGAAAAGTTGAAAACCTTTATCGGTGATTTCACCAAGACCTTCGCTTAAAGGCGGGGCGATGGTGATAGGGAATAGGATAGATCAGGGATGAGTAATCTTAAAGAACTCAAAACCCGAATCACGAGTGTGAAATCCACGCAGAAGATTACGTCGGCCATGAAAATGGTCGCCGCCAGCCGTCTGCGCCGGGCGCAGGGGGCGGCCGAAGCGGCGCGCCCCTATGCGGAACGTATGGAGCGCATGATCTCTTCTATTGTTTCAGGGTCCGCCGCCGGCGAAGGCGCACCGGCGATCCTCGCCGGAACCGGCAGTGATAACATCCACCTATTAATCCCCGTGACCTCCGATCGCGGCCTTTGCGGCGGGTTTAACGGGAACATCGTGCGCGCCACCCGCCAACGCATCCGGCAATTGGAAAGCGAAGGCAAAACCGTCAAGCTTCTCTGCCTCGGCCGTAAGGCGCGCGACATTCTACGCCGCGAACACGGCGACAAAATGGTCGAAACCTATACCGATATCGGACGTGTCCGGGTGGAATTTGGAGAAGCCCGCATGGTGGCGGCGCGCATCCGCGAATTACTGGACGAAGGCGGCTTCGACGTTTGCACCATTATTTACAACCGTTTCGTATCAGCCATGACCCAGGTCGTGACGCCGCGGCAACTAATTCCTCTTTCTTTAAGCGACAATGGCGAGGAAGAGGCCAAGGCGACCGAACCCGCAGGCGGGCCTGAAGCGTCCTACGAATATGAGCCGAGCCAGTCGGATATTTTGGATAGCCTGTTGCCGGCCAGTTTGGATGTACAGATTTTCAGGGCGCTTTTGGAAAGCAGCGCATCGGAACACGGTGCCCGGATGAGCGCCATGGATAACGCAACCCGCAACGCCGGTGATATGATTGATGATCTGGAGATGATCTTCAACCGCACCCGTCAGGCAAAAATTACCAGTGAATTGATCGAAATTATTTCGGGCGCAGAAGCGGTCTAGAGAAATTGAACATATGCGCCGGGCATGCCAATTGTGCCGGCGAGATAAGCTAAGGAGTGAACGAAAATGGCGAAAAACAATGTCGGAGCGGTATCCCAGATTATGGGCGCAGTCGTCGATGTAAAGTTCGAAGAAGATTTGCCGGAAATTCTGAATGCCCTTGAATTGGATAACAACGGCAGGCGCTTGGTGCTCGAAGTGGCGCAGCATCTGGGCGAATCCCAGGTCCGCACCATCGCCATGGATACCACCGACGGCCTGACGCGCGGCGCGGTCGTGACCGATACGGGCGCGCCCATCGAAATGCCGGTCGGCCCGGAAACATTGGGACGTATTCTCAACGTCATCGGCGAGCCGGTGGACGAACGCGGGCCGATCGTCACCAAGAAAAAATCCCCTATTCATCGCCAAGCGCCCTCGTTTTCCGAACAATCGACGGAAACCGAAATTCTCGTGACCGGCATTAAAGTCGTCGATTTGATCGAACCCTACGCCAAGGGCGGCAA
>JABMOP010000579.1 GCA_013204125.1 Rhodospirillales bacterium
CCTTCCGATTGGTCGAGCGTACCAGTTAAGACCGTGACCCTCATCTATCCCGGTCAATCCACCTCTCAGTGGGCGCGCACCAAGGCGCACACGGAATCCGTCCGGCTGATCGAGAATGGACGGGCGTGCATCACCTGCCACGATGAAGATTGGGAGAATCTGTCCAAAAAGACTGTCGCCGGCGGCGCGCTTGAGCCAAATCCCATTCCCGGCAAAAACCCATTGATCAAGCTCGGCGTCCAAGCCGCCCATGACGACGCCTATCTTTATTTCCGCTTTAATTGGAAAACCAACGCCAAGCGCGAAGGCCGCATGCACAATTATGTGCGCTATGACGGCAAGGCGTGGAAATTCTATGGCAGTCACCGCGCTTCATCCAAAGTGCAAAGCGGCAAAGAGCCGCCGCTTTATGAAGATCGTCTGGCGATCATACTCGATGACGGCAAGGTCAAAAATTTCGCAACCCAAGGGTGCTGGGTGACCTGCCACACCGGCATGCGCGACGCGCCGGGCATGGCCACAAAAGATCAGGTTGAGGCGCAGCCGCTGCTCGGTAAAGGCGGCCTCAAGAAAAGCGATATCCGAAAATATCTGGCATCGACGCGCACCGACCGGAAAGCAAGCTGGGACAAGACAAAATCGAAAGCGGAAATCGCCGCCATCAAGGCCGCCGGCGGGTTCCTGGATCTCTGGCAGTGGCGGGCCGCGCGCAGCAATCCGGTGGGTATGGCCGACGATGGGTATGTCCTCGAATATCGCCTCTTCGATGAGGGTAAGAACCCCTTCTCGTGGAATATGAACCGCAAGACCATGACGCCGAAGTACATGTTCGACGCCGGCAAGCTTGGCTACAAGGCGCTCCGCGCCGAAGACATCGGTAACCCTGCCAAAGCGGCCGCCCTTGTCCGCGAAGCCAACGCCGTGGCTTATGATCCGAAGGCCGGCTGGAAAGCGGGCGATATTCTTCCAGGCCGCTTGGTCAGCCGCACCGACGCCAAGGGTTCCGCCGCCGATAACGACAGCGCCAAGGGAGAGTGGAAGGACGGCGCCTATACGGTGGTGTTCCGCCGCAAACTTGATACCGGACATCCCGAAGACGACAAGATCCTAAAAGTCGGCGGCAAATATACGATTGGTCTCGCCGTTCACGATGACAACGTCACGACGCGTTTTCACTTCGTGTCCCTGCCCTTAAGCCTCGGCATCGGCGTCGATGCAGACATTAAGGCGGTCACGGTCGGAAAACGGTAAGGAATGTAAGGAAGCCGGAGATTTTCTAACTCGGGCACCTCGTTCGCACCTCGCTTGGGCAACCCAGGTTGCACCAGGCGGGTGCGTCCGTTTGCCGGGATTTAGATGGATGTCCGCTTTGGCCGCAAACCGCCTTTGCCGGTGCATAATTATAAGCATTTAGCACACCGTAATGCCTTCGGACGGGGGCCATTTATAGCTTCACAGACGCATACCGGCCGTTTTGAAAATTATATCAAGTGCTGACCCTTTAAATGATTCCAATCTGTCCGCAGCGTCTCGATCCACTTCTATTCTCTGCTGTCGACCAGGAAATAAGTGATTGGACAGGTGCAAATAGACGAGTAGAAAAACGTCGTATTCGACCTTTGCAATTTTTTCGTCGGAGCGCCAATTTCGACCGAAATCCCGGAACAATTCTGTTACTGCCTGTCCGGCGCCAAGGCAATTAAAGTTTGCGCAAAATGTAAAACTAAGCGCCTCGCGAGATTTGTAAATTTGGCATCCCAGGGTATCCAGATCGAGATTGCGGCACGGCACGCCGGCGGGCTTCCTATAATTTGAAGTATCAAAATCTGGTGCGACGCAACAAAGAGCGTCACACGCGGCGCAGTCTGGAATCAGCTTTTCTTTGTCAAAAATCAAGGCCATCGCACCGCAGAATACCGGTTTCAGAGCAAAAAATTGATTAATATAAATTTATTAATAATTTGCCGGACGAGCGGCCGCTAATTTTGACTAATGCGAATATAATTCACGATTGTTGCATCAAACGGTTGGGCAGGCAGGCAGCCATAAGCAGACACTCCCCCCTCCGGTATTGAAATTTCCGCAAAGACAGACGAAACTCAAACCCGGCATATCCGATGATAAGGATATCTTTGAAATTTCAATTAATTAACCAATCAGGCGAGGATTTTGATCATGTGCGCAGATACGACCCATCCGGAAACCTTGGTTCTTCACGCCGGCTACCGTAGCGATCCTGCGACCGGCGCGGTGGCGGTTCCGATTTATCAAACGACGTCGTATCAATTCAATGATACGCAGCATGCGGAAAATCTTTTCGCCCTCAAAGAGTTCGGCAATATCTACACGCGCATCATGAACCCGACCCAGGATGTGCTCGAACAACGGGTTGCCGCCTTGGAAGGCGGCGTTGCCGCGCTTGCGCTCGCATCGGGCCAGGCCGCGTCGATGTTCGCGGTCACCAATCTCTGCCGCGCCGGTGACAATTTTGTCAGCTCCACCGATCTTTACGGCGGCACCTGGAACCTTTTCGCCAATACGTTAAAAGATTTCGGTATCGAATGCCGGTTTGTCGATCCGACCGATCCCGAAGCCTTCGCCAAGGCAACCGATGATAAAACCCGGTGCTATTACGCCGAAACCTTGCCGAACCCGAAATTGAATGTCTTCCCGATCAAGGAAGTCGCCGATATCGGACGCAAACTTGGCGTGCCGTTGATCATGGACAACACGGCGGCGCCGATATTGTGCCGGCCGCTCGACCACGGCGCGGCCATCGTGATGTATTCAACGACCAAATATATCGGCGGCCACGGCACTTCCATCGGCGGTATGTTGGTTGACGGCGGAAATTTCGATTGGGAAGCCGGCGGCGACAAGTTCCCGACCCTCAACCAGCCCGATCCCAGCTATCACGGTGCGGTCTGGACGGAAGCGGTCAAACCTTTGGGGCCGATTGCCTTTATCATACGGGCGCGGGTCGTCTTGCTGCGTGATGTCGGCGCGGCGACCACCCCGACCAACGCCTTTCAAACGATCCAGGGTTTGGAAACCCTGCCGCTTCGGATGGAACGCCATTGCCAGAATGCGCAGAAAGTTACCGATTACCTGAGCGGCCACGCCAAAGTCACCAAGGTCATCTATCCGAGCCTTCAAGACGGCGAAACCAGGCGCCGTGCCGATGCCTATATGAACGGCGGATACGGCGGGCTGGTCGGCTTTGAATTGAAGGGCGGTAAAGAGGCCGGCCGTAAATTCATCGATTCATTGGAAATGCTGTTTCATGTCGCCAATATCGGCGATGCCAGATCGCTGGCCATTCATCCGGCATCGACGACCCATTCTCAATTGTCGGCGGAAGAACAGATCCAAACCGGCGTCACCGACGGCTATGTGCGGCTGTCGATCGGTATCGAACATATCGACGATATCATCGCCGATATAGATCAGGCGCTTAAATCGGCTTAAGTCTGGTTTCAGCCTTCGCCAACCGGCCTTCGCGGATCGCAATATAGAGGCCGGCGGCGACGACGATGGCGATGCCGATCCAGGTCACATTATCTGGAAAGGCGTCGAACATGATTATGCCGACGGTCGTGGCCGCGATGATCTGGGTATAGATGAACGGCGCGATAAGATTGGCGGCGGCATAGGCAAAGGCCGAAATCATCAGCACTTGGCCGATCATGGCGAGACTGACAAACGAGATCAGCGGCCAGAAATCGGCCAAGTGTGGTTCGCTCCAGAAAAACGGCACGGCGGGCAGCAAAATCAAAAAACCCGCCAGCGACGTGTAAAACGTCGAAACCAAATGCGCTGTGCCGTCCGCCAATTTGCGATTGGAAAGATAAAACAAGCCGATAAAGACACCGGCGCCAAGGGCGATGAAATAGCCCATGCGCGCGCCTTCAAGATCGGGCCGTAAAATCACCAGCACACCGATAAATCCGGCGACGACGGCGGCGGTGCGGCGCATCCCCAACGGCTCTCCCAAGGCAATCGGCGACAAGGCGGTGACCACCAAAGGAGCGACAAACACCATCGCCGTCGCATCGGCGATCGGAATGAAATTAACCGCCCAATAATAAAGCCCGACGCCGATGGCAACGAACGCACCCCGCACCAATTGGGCGGCGATGTTTTTGGGCAGCAAAGCCGCCGCCCCGTATCTGGCGCCAACAACAACGGAAAGCACCAATACGATAAATAAAAACTGCATAAACAGCAGCATCAAGGGCGGATACCCAGTGGCTAATAATTTGGCGAGGCCGTCCTTGGTCGAATTGAAGCACATCGCCAGAACCATAAGGGCAATGCCGAGCGGCGCGTTTGAAGGATGCATGATTACTTTCTAAGAGTTTATTTTATGCCGCTTTTTAGCCATTTCCACGCTGCTTCGCCATCCGAAACCACTTGAATCGCGAATTTCGGCACCTTACCTACAAATGTAAGCAGCAATTCAATAACTTACCCGCATTTTTTAGAGCAATTTAAAACCAAGCCTTTGCTCATTTGAGGTCCCAACGTGGCGCAGCTTACACTTCGCACCAAAGTCTCCTTCGTTGTCAGCATTGTCCTCGTGATCATGCTCGCCGCCAGTGCCTTTGCTTTCGTGTCTTTCGAGCGGGTTTATTTTGAAAGCCAAACCCTCGATAGCGCCGCGGAAAGTCTCGAGGTGTTGGAGGTGATGCATTTCCAAGCCATGCTCAACCGCGGCGACGACCCGCTCCATCCGAGCCCGGTCATAAAAACTTTCAACGCCATGATCAATCAATTGGTCAAAACCTCGGAAGATAAATCCATGTGGCTGGTCATGGGGCCGAAGGTACTGGAATTTCAAAGGCGCAATAAACAAACAGAGATCGAACCACCCAAGGACGCCATCGACCGGCAGGCAATCGCAAGCGGGAAGACGGTCGGGCGATTTATTAACAATGGCGCGACCTACCGCCTATCGCGGCCGGTCATCCTCGGCCAGGGGCTTGCCAAAAATGAAAAATGCGCCGAATGCCACGGCGAGGAAATGGGCATCAAGCCGGGCGAAGTGATCGGCGCCTATTCGATCGCCTATTCAACCCACGGCTATGTCTCTCAACTGGCGGCGATTAGGACCAATGTCGTTTTCGGCACTTTGCTCATTTCCCTGGCCATTGCCGCCCTGTCCTTTGCCACCTTGAAATATACCTTCGGCAATCCCTTGAAAAAAATAACGAGGACGATGAGGGAGCTGGCCGGTGGGAATTTCGACCTCGCCATTCCGTTCGGGGATCGCGCCGACGAAATCGGCGACATGGCGCGGGCGGCAGAAGTGTTCCGTGAACACGCGGTCAAACGCATCCAGGCCGAAACCCGCCATCGGATCAGCGAAGGCCGCCTTGGCGACATTATGAACACAGTTGTCGATGGCATTATCGTGATCAACAGCCGGGGTTTCGTCCAGGCTTATAATTTAGCCGCCGAAAAAATATTCGGCTATCGGGCGAGCGAGGTTATCGGAAACAATGTCAGCATGTTAATGCCCGAACCCGACAAATCCGGCCATGACGGTTATCTTCAAAATTACCTCGATACAGGAAATGCCAAAATCATCGGCCAGGGCCGCGAAGTCACCGGCCGCCGAAAAAATGGCAATACATTCCCAATGAGCCTTGCCGTCAGTGACGCTTCGGTGAATGACGAACTTCTGTTCACCGGTATCGTCCGCGACATCACCGCCGAAGTAGAGGCTACAAAAATCCTGCAAGCTGCCAAGGAAGCAGCGGAAATTGCCAACCAGACCAAATCTGAATTCCTGGCGAATATGAGCCACGAATTGCGCACGCCTTTAAACGCAATTATTGGATTTTCTGAATCTGTGCAGCGTGAAACATTCGGCCCGATCGGAAACACCAAATATGCCGAATACGTCGATGATATAAACGATTCCGGGCATCATTTATTAGACCTGGTCACCGATATCTTGGATTTTTCAGCTATCGAAGTCGGCAAATTGGAGCTGAAAATCGAAGAAGTCGGGCTATCAACGATTGTCGATGCAACAATGAATATGTTGAATCTCCGCGCCGAAAAAGAGGGCGTGGCGCTGATCAGCGAAGTCGGCAAGGACACGCCCATGCTGCTCGTCGACAAGCGCCGGACCAAACAGATTTTGCTCAATCTGATGCACAACGCGGTTAAGTTTACGCCAAGCGGCGGCAGCGTGACGATCAAAGCCGCGCGGGATGAAAGTGGCGGCTTGGCGGTTTGCGTTACGGATACCGGGATCGGTATGGATGACGAGGGGATTAAAAAAGCCTTGAACCCGTTCAGTCAGGTAGACCGCGGCGATGCCGAAATCCAAGAAGGCACCGGGCTCGGGCTGCCGATGGCAAAAGCCCTGGCCGAAGCCCACCATGCAACTTTCAAAATTCAAAGCGCAAAAGGAAGCGGCACCACGGTAACCGTTACCTTCCCAAAACATCGGGTTGTCCAGTAGTCTTTCAGAGGCGTTAAGGCCAGGCGCTACCTGCATCGGCGCCGGACCGAAACCACCGGCGCGGGCCCGCCGGTACCAGGTCAAGCTCAGCAAACGGGGGCGGAAGTGTCATTCATTAAACCCTTTATCCGCCGGGCCGAAGGCTTCGCCACACAGCCTGAGTGGTGTTGGTGATTAAATTATCGTGCTGATTGGCAATGCAGGCACGGAGATGGGGCGTCGCCTCAACCCTTAATTTTTCGGCGCAGGTTTCGAGGGCGCGGTCGACCAGCTTTGCCGCCGCCGGATTTTCCGCCGCGCTTTGATTGGGTAAAGTCTGATTACGCAAGCTGGGTATTCTTTGTCCGTCGGCGGGCCGGTCCACCGGCAACCGGTTAATCATATGATTGAGAACGCGCGTTGCCGCCAGGTTTGCAACGTCCCGGCCAATCGCCATTTCTGCAATGGTGCGGAGCGGCCCCGTCGTATCGCTGATTTCCCGATTGCTGAGCGGGTGTTTATCGCCGGCCACCGCCGCCGGTAACGCCGAAGCCAAGGGACCGACGGACAAAGACGCCTGGACGATGCCGCTTCCCAAACTGCGAACGATATGTTCCGGCAGGCTGACGGAAAGAGAAGTAAAGATGCGCAGGGATTTCATTTTCACCAAACCGGCGACCGGCAATTCCCGCTGGACCCCATCTTCGCTTTCGACCACCAAAGTCAGTGCCGCACCTTGGGCCGGTCTATAAGCGGTTCCCGCATCCGGCGCCGGCCGATGCTCTTGCAAGCAAACGGCCGAAATCTCCGCCGAGCATATGCCGCCGGCGCAACTAAGCGGCACCGGCTCGGCCGTCGCCACCAGCCCCAGAATTTGCGGCGCGGCAATGGCGGCGGGGGGCGCAAAGGCGGCCACGGTGGAAACAATTGCGAACAGGGCAATCAATTTAATGCGCATCGGTCACACCCCAAATTTTAAGAACGCCGGAACGACAAAACAGACAGACCTTATCATAAACGCAATTGGCTGGGAACCAGGAGGAAATTAAAACAAAACGGTGGGACGGCGATGCGCAGGGCGCCCGATCAGGTGGCTTCCGCCGTTGCCAGCGCAGGACTTAAATTATCGGAAGCGGTTGAATTGCCGCCCTATCGTTACGACGCAATTTTCCGGGCAAACCACGCCCAAGAATGACGCATCTATAATTTTCCGAACAGTTCCTCGCCCAATTGGCTGCGCGCTTCATCGACCACCGGCTGGACGGCGTCTTTAAATTCTTGCCGTTCGGCATCGGTGAGGACCAGAGGTTCGACCCCGTCGGCACGAAGAAGCGCCATCATTTCTTCATCTTCGGCGGCGGCGAATTGCCGCTGCGCCGTTGTCGCGGCGTCGGCGGCTTGCCGGACGGCGTTTTGCACATCCCCATCCCAACCATCGAAGGCCGCCTTATTGCACAGCAAAAGCGCCGTTCCGAACAAATGCCCGGACAAGGTGATATACGGGTGAAACTTATGCAGCCCGAACCGGTAATTATTTGTCAGCGGATTTTCCTGCGCATCAATTTCGCCAGAGCGCGCGGCAGATACGAGATCGGCAACATCGACGAATAACGGCTCGAAGCCCAGTCGGCGAAATGATTTCTGGTGCAATTCCGAATTCATCGAGCGCAGTTTCAGCCCTCGGCAATCGGCGGGGCTGTGGATCGGATGGGCGCCGTTGGTGAAATGGCGAAACCCATTATCCCAAAACCCCAAGACACGAAAACCGGTGTTTTCGGCAAATTTATTTTTGAGGATCCGGCCGAGATCGCCGTCCAAGGCGGCATAGGCTTTTATCCGGAAATCGATGAGAAACGGCAGATCAAGCACCCCGACTTCCGGCACCCGGCGCGCCAAATAGCTGGAGGCGAAATAACACATCGTCAATTCGCCCGTTTCCGTCAAATCCAGTAAATCAGCGGCCTTAGCGCCGCGGCTTAACGTGATATTGTCATCCAGGTTAAATGAAACTTCGCCGCCCAGACGTTCGCTTAATTCGCGGCCAAAGACTTCGGCGCCCCGTGTATGGACCGATCCCGGCCCTTGATAGCCGCCGAAGGTGATGGAGAGTTTGCTCAAACCTTCTTCACCCCCCGTATTTCGCCTTGGCTTCGCGGCGGCGCGCATGGAGGATCGGTTCGGTATAGCCGTTCGGTTGTGTAAGCCCGCCCAGAACCAGATCGCAGGCGGCTTGAAAACCGATCGAGGCATCGAAATCCGCCGCCATCGGCCGGTAAACGGGATCGCCTTCGTTTTGCCGGTCAACGACGGCGGCCATGCGTTTCAACGTCTCCCTCACCTGGGCTTCGGTACAGATGCCATGATGCAGCCAATTGGCAATATGCTGGCTGGAAATGCGGAGCGTGGCGCGGTCTTCCATCAACCCGACATCATTGATATCGGGCACCTTGGAACAACCGACGCCTTGTTCAACCCAGCGGATGACGTAGCCCAAGATACCTTGCGCATTGTTGTCCAGTTCCTGAGTGATTTCTTCGGCCGATAAATTGGTGCCGCCCAAAAGCGGGATGGTCAGAATATCGTCGATACTGGCCCGCCCCCGCGTCATCAATTCTTCTTGGACAGCGGCGACGTTGATCTGGTGATAATGGATGGCGTGCAATGTCGCCGCCGTCGGCGACGGCACCCAGGCGGTATTGGCGCCGGCCTTGGGATGGCCGATCTTGGCCTCCATCATTTGCGCCATTTCATCGGGCATGGCCCACATGCC
>JABMOP010000580.1 GCA_013204125.1 Rhodospirillales bacterium
CGCTTTGGCTTTATGGGCCGAACCTTCCCAAAGTCGCCTCTGATAAATTACAACGCCTGGCAATCAAGCACACCGGACGCCGCATTCCCTTTTTCAGCGGTTACCGGGCCAATACATCAGGGGTTATCAATATGGGTCATTGGTTTAATTCTGTTGCTTTGCGTAATGCCGGACTGCCGCTACCGGGCAGCCTCGTCAAATTGATGCCGCTTGGCGATAATTATGAATTATGGATCAAGCCGCCGGGCAAAGGCGTCCTCCAGTGGCGGGCGGGCGGCGCTCATCTAGATGCCGTGGACGCCGACGGCTTCGTGCCGGCGCGCGAAGTGGTTAAATTTATTGATCCGGAGCAGCCTTATTTAGGGTTAGAGCTGCTTGGCCCGGTCTCTGGCCATATTCAGATGCTATGAGAGGTGGCTGGACGCCTTCAAATTTAATATTTCCATGGCCGCATTTAGCTGGCTCATGCGTTGGTGGTCGCCGTAATTACTGTCCGGGTGGTGAACTGTTGCCAGGATGCGAAAGCGCGCGCGCACCTCATCGCGGCGGGGAATTTTAGCGGGCGCGAATCCAAGCACGTGCAAGGCATCCGTGCGGCTTTTTACGCCTCCGCTCAAGGGTTCAAACGAAAGTACGGAAATGATGGCGCGCAGTCGTTCTATTTCGTCCCTAGCGTCTTTATCGGCGCTTTGTTTTTCTATTTTTTCTTGATCGGGATCGGTGACGTAGATATCGCGTTCGTTACGCGATAGATATAAAGCCAGATTAAGCGCCCGGCGAACCTCAGGCACTTCATAGCCGGCGGGCAGGCGCACTTGGAGACGTGGTTTTCGCCGCCACGGACGGCCCTCCGAAGGTCCGGATTTAAGAATGGTCGTTTCGCGGTCAGTTGGGTCCGGATCGCCCGGATCGGGAACGCCGCCGACTTTCGCCTTCGGAAGCAGAAAAAGGACCGAGCGGGCAAGATCGGCAACATTACATCTGCGGGTGTCGGCGAGGGCCGTGACCCTATCTCGAAACTCGGTCGAGCACGGAATGGTATAAGATATTTTGCGAGCGCTAGTTGTCATGGCAGAATAACCAAAATAAGTGTCGGAATTGGAAAACTTTTCTGTTTGATAAACATCTACCGCGCCTAAATGAGCTTTCCCTACGGTCGGATATGGAAAAATACCGGTAGTTCACACCCGCAGTATTTCCTACCCCTAGGGTGTAATCAGCAATCAATCCACAAGGTATTGTTAACACACTAACGTCTCCGCGTTCCCTGTCAACTACCATTGTTGTTAATATGCAAATTCTGCCATGCCGGCATGTATATTTCGATATTTTTTTCAGAACTCGCGCTAATAAGAGATCATAACATGTTGAAATGTATTGCTTAATCTTAAATTCTGGCGGGCGAATTATAGAAACAACATTTGTCGCAAATTTATCTTTTGGCCAAGTTTTCCGCTGCATTGCAGGGACAAGACCCTATCTCAGTCGGCATTTTAATCTTTTATTTACTATTTGGAGTTGTATTCGTTGCGCTTCCAACCGCCTGAATCCTATCTGCGTAATGGTGTGGGATAAGCATCGCCGATCCCGATAGCGGAGCCAGCCCAGCGGGAACACAATTTTTCGGCGGCGATTTTGGAAGTCGGATCAAAATATTTTGGCGGCACCGATTTTGGCAAAAAGACCGGCGGCAGCTGGACAGAGAATCGGTTCCAAAAACTGCCGCCGAGTATTCATATCCAGATCTTCCGGCTAGGCAATATTTTAAAATTAAAACGATGTTTGAGGCCCGCCGGCACCAACAAAATATTGGGGCACACCTCTATTTCATTGATAATAAGGCGCTATTATCATTACGGAAGTATAACATAATGACATACCAGGGACCTTACGTGGATTGCGCAGCCTTCGGCGGGCGTCAATCCAAGATCGTTCAGGCAGATACGAACGGGCGCACCCAGCCACCGACCTATTTGTTCCACTTACTTTACAATATAATGTTTGGCCTGGAGCTTGCCACGCCTCTCGCCCGCCCGAATTATTCCAGGCTAGCCTTCGCCGCCTTCGTCCTGCCAGCCTTTCCATTCTTCGCGCGGCGTGCGGTAGCCGGTTTCGCGGGATCCGGCGAGGCTCATAGCTTCCATGGCCTCTTCGTTAGACAGCAGGGCCGTCGTCTTATGCGTAGTCACCGCGCCCGCCGAAGAAAGGGATAAAAGGATCGACATCGCCGATTTGGCATCCGGCGCGTCGAAAATAAAGACTGCATCAACATCGCCGAACACCCAGTAAAAATCATGCATTTCACCGCCAAAGGCACGGATCACCTTGGCCACTTCGCCGCGACGATTTGATGGTCGATGGGTCATGGCATTGATCGAGTCTTCGGAAAACTTAGTCTCGGTCATATATAAAGGCATATCCCTTCCCCCCTTTTGCCATCATGGAATGGCTATATTAACATAGTTCAGGCCTGATCGCGAGCTTGAGTTCCAACGAACCACGGCAGGAACGCCAAAAGAGACGCAATACCCGTATGCGCCAAATTCATCCATGCCAAACCAGCAACGCCCATCCCGCCATCGATCAGCAACCCAAATACCCATGGCGCCAAGGCGCTGGCGAAGACCGTGAACGCTTGGCCGACGGAACGGATGGCGCCCAAATTGGTGGTGCCCCAAATTTCCGGCCATACGGCGCCGAATATGGTGATGGTGCCCCCTAAGGTCGCGCCCATACCTGCCATGAACACAAAAATAATGGCTGTATGATCGAAAAGCGCCAGGAGCGGCAAAACGATCGCCAGCGGAATCAAAATAAAAGGCATCACCCGAAGCGCCGAGAGCCGATCGACGAGCGGGCCAAAAAATAGCGAAGAGGCCATAGAAGAAAAAGCAAATAGAATGAAAGCGCCTGCCCACACGGTCAACGACCAGCCCTTGGCCTCGGTAATAAAAACCTGATGAAAAACGAAGCCGGTGA
>JABMOP010000581.1 GCA_013204125.1 Rhodospirillales bacterium
CATGACGACCCGCAAGGTCTAACATATTGCCCCTGGGGTGTCAGGCCACTTTAGCGTCCAGGTCGTCAGAGTTCCTGACGGCCATGGCGGCAAGACCAAAAACCACTGGCAACAGCAGCAGATAGGGGAACATGTTGTTGATGGGAACGCCTTTCAAAAGAACTAGCAGATAAATCGCCGTGATTAGCGCCAGTCTGCCGGATCCTGGACCTCCCAAAGCCCTATGCACGGTGACAAAAATCGGGGCAGCTATCACAAAAATTTGCATTATTGATTTTATAGCTACCAAAAGCGGGTATTTCCAGAAGTCAAAGGCCGTCGGTTGTATGGGGTCGCGCATCAATAGTACCTGAACGTAATGCCAGAAATACTGGCTAAACAGATCGGCGTTGACCGCCAAAAACAGGACGGGGCTAGCGATCAGGGGCAGCCAGAACCATGGGGTTCGCCAATTGATGATAAAGTAGATCACGCCAAATCCGGCGCCGGTTTCGCGGTTCGAAACGGCAAGCAAAAGGATTATAAGAAAGTGCACAAGGCGTCGGTCGAGACTGAAGTAAATACCTGCGGCGATGCAGAAGGTTTCGATAAATGTCCATTCCTCACGAGCGTAATTGATGATATTGGTGAAGGTAAACCAGGCGAAAAAAACCGCTGCCGCAACGGCCACGAAGTTTCCACTGTTGCGGCCCGAAATCCTGATCATGATCAAAAGCGTCATGACCAATGTCAGCATCAAATAGGCCGTGCTGTGCAACACCCGTAATAGATGCGCTGTCTTGGTTCCTAAGTGGTCAGCAGCGTAGCGGTAAACCGACGCCTCGACGGTTTTGTACAGCCAGCGCATTTTGTGACGCTCATCGGCGTTGACCGGTCCTTCGGGATGCCGGATGTTGAGTGATGCGACAGTCCCGAAGAAATCGTCGAAATGCTTTTGCCTCGCCAGATCAATAATCTCGGAGTCTGAGTAGCTGCCGTTCTGCAGGCTGGCGGCAAGAACATCAATGGTACGGGCATTCGAATTGAAAAAAGCGATGAAGATCGCCAGAAAAGAGACCAATAGTACGAGATAGGACATCTTCGATGCGAAGGTCAGGCGAATATCCCCGCCTAGACCGGTCCCCCCGACAACGGTTGGAATGGGCTCAAAACTGCGGCGCAACCTGTCGCTTCCCAACATTTAATGAATTCCATTCTTGCTTCAAAAGGATGTTATGGCTTGCCGTTCGCCGCCGTCCCGCTACTGCCCTTTGTCAAACGCAATAGGGGCGCCAAAAATCTACCGATTCACGAAGGTGAGCAACCACGTTGCTGTCATGGGGTTGGCGCTCACGGAAGCTAAGCTCCAGGAACAAAGTCGCTTCCTCGGCGCCGGATTGATTTAATGCTTCCTGGACTCGATCCGGAAAGATCACACCGTCGTCGTTGAACTCTTTTATGAAGGGTTTGTGGGAGAATACGTTCGTGGTCCGCTGTTTGAGGTGAAGCACCGGCGCCTCCTTGCCGAAGGTTCTGATCCAGGCATAGGGGTCCAGGTCATCCGGATTTGGCGAGGAAACATCGCCATGGTCCACATCAAGACAGATCAGAATGGGTGTTTCGGCTTTCGCGCTCTCGTTTAGGGAATTCATAAGAGATTTAGTCGCATCAATTGTTTCGCCCATCTCGCGGGTAATAGACATCGGTTCCCAGGTGAGATATTCCAGGCCCGCGGCTTTGGCGTAGCTGGATAATTCATGCCAACGATCGACGACTTCGTTTAAAATGTAGTCTTTTCTTTCGTCCAGATCCTTGACCCCGTAGATGCCCAACAGGCTGCCCGTGCTAATGGCGCCGAGTTCGCTGGAGATATCAACGAACCCCTTGAACCAATCCAGCCAATAGTCCCGAACGCCTTCGTCGGGATGTCCGAAGAAATTATACCTGGGGCTTGTGAATGTGTGCGCGATTTCAATGTCGTAGCGGTCGCACGCTGCCCTGATCTCGGCGACCTGGGTCTTTATGACATCCTTGGGGTAGTTGGGTTGCAGGAGGTCGGAGACAAACTGAACACAGCCCACATCCAGATCTTCCCGCACCATCCGGGCCCATTCCATGGGCTCGGGGTATCGGTTGATAGCGAATCCCAGGTGTACGCCAAGTTTCATCCGCGTGGACGTGTTCATATGGTTTCCCTTGTCTCTTGTGTCGGGCATTTTTACCCAAAATTATGCTGGCTGCGGTGGTTGGTATAGTTGCCGGCCAGCATTCCCCATATAGCCTTTAGAATCATTGCGAGGATATCCATATTGCGCCGCCGTTGGAATGGTTTTTCCTCTGTAGCCCAACTGTTAGCCCTATTTTATTAAGCAGGAGTATCTAGGGCGGACAATCTTATTGGTGAGTTGCGCGGGTAATACGGAATTGGGGCCAAATGGGGCGTTTTTTGTCTGCTGCCTGCCTTGATCGCACCAATGCCATGACCCTATACTCGCTACCATCTTGAACCAGTGAAAATACGGCAGTGCTCTGATTTTAAACCCAGCATTCGGCTGGAAATCCGAGGCGTATTGCTAATGATCATTCCAACGGAAAGAACTCGATATGCGTATTGTCATTCCCATGGCAGGCCACTCGGAGAGATTTAGACAAGCGGGATACGAAGTCCCGAAGCCGTTCATGATGATGGACCATCGACCGATGATCCATTGGGTCGCGGATCTGTTTTCGCCGGACGACGAGTTCGTTTTTATTGCTCAGAAAGCGCATTTGGCGAATCCTGATTATCGTAAAATTCTTGAGACAGCGACCCCGAACTTCAACATTGTCGAGATCGAACCAAACGATCTTGGGCCAGTGTTTACCTCGTTGGCCGCCGATCATATCGTGGCGGATGACGAGCCGACCATCGTTTCGTATTGCGATTACTATCAGGTATGGAACTATCGGCAGTTCTTAATGCAGGTTGCGCAATACGATGGCGCTCTTAGCATATTCAAGGGCAGCCATCCGGCCTCGTACGGTAGTACCTTTTACGCATACCTTCGTTGTAATGAAGCTGGAGAAATGTTGGAAATAAAGGAGAAAGAATCCTTTACGGACAACAGGGTTGAAGAACCGGCGTCCAGCGGCGTTTATTATTTTCGTAATTGGGCGATGTTTCGTGAGCTCGCGCAGGACATGTTAGATAGAGCCGAAACCGTCAAGAACGAATACTACGTTAGCCTATTGTATCGCCTGATGAATGAACGTGGTGGGCGAATAACGACTTTCGAGGTTGAGAAGTTCATTTGCTGGGGGACGCCCGAGGATGTTGAGCAATATTTCTTCTGGTCGGAGTATTTTTCCAAAGACGCTGTACGGCTCGCCAAGAAAGGGCTCGCCGAATAATGATTAGTCTGATGCCGATGGCTGGCGGCGGTAGCCGCTTCGCTGCCGATGGTTACAATCTTCCAAAACCTTTTATTCCCATCATGGGAAAGCCGATGTTTGTCGCGGCGACGAAGTCATGCCCGCCTGCGAGCACGACGATATTCATTTGTCAGGAGAGGTTCCTATCGCGGTACCCCTTCGAACAGGAGGTCGCAAAGCACTTCGAGAATTACAAAATATATTCCGTGTCTGAAATCACGGAAGGGCAGGCGTCCTCCTGCTTGATTGCCGCGGATAGCCTGGATACGGACGAATCCCTGGTGATCTCCAGCATCGATTATCAACTGGTTTATGACGAGGCGAAGCTCGAACAATTGTTGGCGGATGAAAGCGTTGACGTTGTCATATTCACTCTGCAGATCAAATCCATGCCGGTGAAGGATTTGAATGGGTTTGCCTATTGCCGGCTGGAGGGCGACCGCGTTGTCGAGATCGTTGAAAAGAGAACGATCAGTAACACACCTAGAGAAGACCAAGCCGTATCTGGGTCTTTCTACTACCGCAGGTCGCGGGATTTTGTTCGCTCGGCTCGACAAATGATCGAGAAAAATATTCGCGTGAATAATGAATTTTATGTTGGCACCTCCATCAATCAGTTGATCGAACAGGGCGCGAACGTGCGTTATTTCCCGTTGGATAAATTCATATCGTTCGGAAATCCGTTTGAGTTGGAATTATATCATTTCTGGGAAGATTATTTCTTTTCCGAACCAGGCCACGATTACGCCGGCTTGAAGGGCTAAAGAAATTTTCAATTAACTCTGGACTGGCCTGCTTTTCTACTCGGCCATTACGATCTTTTCTGCAGAACGACCTGCCGGCCCATCGCGAATACCGAGGGCAACAGCCTGACCAGGATGCCGTCGGCCACCGTGATCGTTCGCAACATCCATTCAGGAAGTTGCAAAGTAGGTGATTTTGCCACCACACCGCCACTGACCAGAAACGAGAAACATTCACAAAGCTCGTTGTGCAATATCTCGAATTCACCAATTTCGCGTTCAAATGTTTTCCGGTCGGAAAACAGCAGTTCGGGGACAGCGTTGTTACCGGACCATGGGTCGCGGGGATCATTGACGACGGCGTCTTGACTGAAGACATCAATGTCGTACGACCAGCCTTCTATCCTCATCAGCCGTATCGGTGAATTCAGGGGTGAAGTGCAACACCTCCCGGCGCTACTGTAGCGCCTGGAGTCCAATCCAAGGAGGTGTTGCCA
>JABMOP010000582.1 GCA_013204125.1 Rhodospirillales bacterium
AAAAGCCTATGAGCTGGTGCTGGGGGGCGAAGGGCCGCAATTGGGGGTGATGCTGAATTATCCCGAAAGCACCCAAGATAGCGAAACCCCGGCGGCCGGAATTCCGGCGGCGGCGCGGCACGGTGGCGGCTGCCGCATCGGCTTGATCGGCGCCGGCAATTTCGCACGGGCGGTCCTGCTACCGGAATTGAAAAAAATATCCGGCGTTGAATTGCACTCCGTGATCGCCAATTCGGGCGCCACGGCGAACGACGTACGCGAACGGTTCGGCTTTGCCCATGCCGGTACGGACGCGGAAATTTTGCTCGCCGATCCAGGCATCGATGCGGTCCTGATCGCCACCCGCCACGACAGCCATTCAGATTATACGCGGCGCGCATTAGCGGCGGGGAAATCGGTCTATGTGGAAAAACCGCTGGGCCTTAGCCGAGGCGAAATCAACGCGGTCGCCGAAGCCCGCGCAAATTCGGACGGTTTTTTCCAGATCGGTTTCAACCGCCGCTTTGCGCCGATGGCGATCGAAGCGCGCAAATTTCTGGACGGTCACGCCGGTCCGAAATTCATGGTCTTTCGCATCAATGCCGGCCCGGTGCCGGGCGATAGCTGGATCCAGAACCCAGCCGAAGGCGGGGGGCGCATTTTGGGCGAGGTTTGCCATTTTGTAGATCTCGCCCGATTTTTCGCCGGCAATCCCATTCAATCGGTGCAGGCGGACGCGGCGCGGGTTCCCGGTCATTCCGGCGACGATATAACCGCGACGCTCAGATTTGAAGACGGCTCGCTCGCCACCATCGCCTATACGGCGCTCGGCGATGCGGCCTATCCGAAGGAACGGTTTGAGATTTATGCCGGCGGCAATGTTGTCGATATTGATAATTTTCGTAAAATTTCCATCGCCGAAAATGGCCGGGTGAGCGAAAAATCATCGTCCCAGGATAAGGGTTTTTCCGGCGCCCTTGCCGCCTTCGCCGGCGCCGTTCAGAAAGGCGGCGCGGCGCCGATCGACGAAAATGAATTAATCGAGGTTAGTCTGGCGACGGTGGCGATTTTAGAATCGCTTTCTTCCGGCGCGCGCGTGACGCTTCAAGGGGGCCAGGCGTGACCGATTCGGCGCCCTTGGCGAAAGCGCTGGAAGATTTAAAAAACGGCTATGTGCTGATCGTCGGCGACGCCATGCTCGACCGTTTCGTCTATGGCGATGTGGTCCGCATTTCGCCCGAAGCCCCGATCCCGGTGTTCAGCACCGACCACGAAACCTCGATGCTCGGCGGCGCCGGCAATGTCGCGCGGAGCGCCGCCGCCCTTGGCGTGGAAGTTTGTTTCGTTTCCGTAACGGGCGACGATGGGGCGGGCAAGGACTTGGACGGATTGATGGCCAAGCTGGACCGGACCGAATTTAGCCTGATCGTCGAAGCCGGGCGCAAAACCTCCATCAAGACCCGCTATATCGCGTCGGGCCAGCAGATGATGCGCGCCGATGATGAAACCGTTGCGCCCCTGACACCCGGCGCGCGGCAAAAATTATTGGCCGCGGCGATGGCCGGCATGAAGGCCGGCGGCGTCCTCGTCCTGTCCGATTACGGCAAGGGTGTGTTGGACGAAGGTCTCGGCCTCGAATTGATCCAGGCGGCGCGAAGCCGCGGCATGGCGGTCGTTGCCGATCCGCAAGGAGTTGATTACAGCCGCTATGCGGGGGCCAGCCTGATCACCCCCAACCGCAAGGAATTGGCCGACGCCACCGGCATGGCGGTCGATAGCGAAGACGCCATCATCAAGGCCGGCGCCTATCTGATCGAAAACCACGGCATCGATGCGGTGCTGGCAACGCGCAGCGCCGATGGCATGACGCTGATAAAAAGCGCTCAGGAATTTACCCATTTCCCGGCGCACGCCCTCGAAGTGTTCGATGTTTCCGGCGCCGGCGATACGGTCGCCGCCGCCCTTGCCGCCGCCCTATCGGCGAATTTGGGCGAAGAGCAAGCGGTCAACCTCGCCAATCTGGCGGCGGGAATTGTCGTCGGCAAGGTCGGCACGGCGGTTGCCTATGGGTCTGAAATTTTAGACGCCTTCCACAGCGAACATGCGGCGCCGTCTCATGGCAAAATAAAATCTTTAGGGGCGGCGCTTGATACGGCGCAAAAATGGCGCGCCCAAGGCGACACGCTGGGATTTGCCGGCGGCTGTTTTGATTTGCTGCATCCGGGGCATTTATCCTTGATCGGCCAAGCCAAAAACGCCTGCGACCGGCTGGTGATCGGCCTCAACAGCGACGCCTCGACCGGTCGCTTGAAAGGCAACGGCCGTCCGGTCCAGGGCGAAGGCACCCGCGCCCAAGTGCTGGCGGCGATGGAAGCGATCGATATGGTGGTCATCTTCGGCGAAGATACGCCGGAAGATTTGATCGCCGCCCTTAAACCCGATGTGCTGGTGAAAGGCGCGGATTATCAACTGGACGAATTGCCGGAAGCGAAGATCGTCGAAGCCTATGGTGGGCGGATCCTATTGGCGAAATTGGAAGACGGCTTCAGCACCACCTCGACCATCGCCCGTATCAATGGCGCCGCTGATTAAGGTTTTTTGCCGCCGCCAAATTGATCGACCACGCGCTGCCATAGGGACGACGGCGCGTTCAAATTTTCAGGCCCGGCCAAAGGCCGCAGCGGCATGCCGGCATGGGCGCGGACCATCACATCCCGCCAAAGCCGCGCCGGAGCGCCGCCGCCGGTGACGTGTTTCATCGGCTGGTTATTATCGTTGCCGAGCCATACGCCGGCCACCAGATCGGCGCTATAGCCGACGAACCAGGCGTCGCGAAAATCCTGGCTGGTGCCGGTTTTTCCCGCCGCCGGGCGGCCGATGGCGGCCGCTGTGCCGGTGCCGTGTTGGATGACGCCGGCGAGCATTTGGCTGATGGCGGCGGCGTTGCTTTCGCTCACCACGCGGCCCGGTCCGCCGCCTTGGCGGCGGTAGATCAGGTTGCCCTTGGCGTCGGAGATATCGCTGATGCCGTGCGCCCAAACGCCGCGCCCGCCATTGGCAAAACTGGCATAGGCCGCGGTCAGTTCCAGCGGCGTCACTTCGCCGGCGCCGAGCGCCAGGCTCGGATGCGCCGGTAATTTAGTGGTCAGGCCCAATTGCCGCGCCGCTTTGATAACGTGCGCGCGCCCGGCTTTTTCCGACACCTTGACGGCGATGGTGTTGATCGAGCGGGAAAGCGCTTCGGCAAGTGTCATAGAGCCATGATATTTGCCGTCGTAATTGCGCGGCTTCCAGCCGTTGATTTCAATCGGCGCGTCGGTCAGGCGCGTGCGCGGCGAAAGCCCGGCGCGGAGCCCGGCCAGATAGACGATCGGCTTGAACGCGGAGCCCGGTTGGCGCAACGCCTGGGTGGCGCGGTTGAACTGGCTTTCGGCGTAGCTTTTGCCGCCGACCAGGGCCCGTACCGCGCCGCTTGGGCTCATCACAACAACGGCGCCATTGCCGATGGACCCGGCCCGCCCGCCGGCGGCGAGATGCTTGCTCAGTTCGGTTTCGGCAATGCCTTGCAGGCGCGTATCCAAAGTCGTGCGCACGGTCACGCCGCCGACCACCGGGCCGATCAAATCGGTGAGCCGCTCGCCGATCCAATCGGTGAAGTATCGGCCCATCTGCTGTCCTTGCGGCACTGAAACAAAGCGCAAAGGCCGGGTTACTTCGTGCTTCATGGTTTTTTGGCTGAGGTAGCCGGCGGCGATCATATTTCCGAGAACCACGTGCGCCCTCATTTTAGCGCCCTCTGGATTGACCGCCGGATTAAGCCTGGTCGGCGCCTTTAAAAGCCCGGCGATCAACGCTGCCTGATAAAGGGTCAGTTGTTTTGCGGCCACACCAAAATGGCGGCGGGCGGCGGCATCGATACCGTAGGCACCGGCGCCGAAATAGACCCGGTTCAAATAGACGGTGAGGATTTGATCCTTGGTGAATGAGTGCTCCAGCCACAACGCCAGAAGCACTTCCTGAATTTTGCGCTTGAAGGTGCGATCGGGGGTTAGAAACAGATTTTTGGCCGCTTGCTGGGTGATGGTGCTGCCGCCTTGGCGGAT
>JABMOP010000583.1 GCA_013204125.1 Rhodospirillales bacterium
GAACGCGGCGCCCGGATTGACCGCCTGCTTCGATGTGTTGAACAAAAGGCAGCCGCCGGTTCCTTGGGCGCGCATGACGCGCACGGCGTTCTGGGCGACCGATTGATGGGCAAAGAAATTCAGCTCGAAACTGTTGCGTAGAACCGTATCGGAAACCGTGCCGATTTCCCCCTGCCAGGCGGCGCCGGCGTTGGAGACGGCGATATCGACGCCGCCATAGGCGCGGCAAATTTGATCGAAGGCGCGGGCGACGTCTTTACCGTTGGTGACATCGCAGCCGATGCCGATAGCGCCGATATCTTCGGCCACTTCAGATGCGGCGCGGGAATCTTTATCGAGCACCGCCACCGCCGCGCCATTGGCGGCAAATAACGACGCAATTGCCGCGCCGATGCCGGACGCGCCGCCGGTGATCAGCGCCACCTGGCCGCTCAGCGCCGGAACCGCCGGGCCTTTGAGACGCTTCGCCTGTTCGGGCGGCCAATATTCAATATCAAATAAATCCGCCTCGCCGGCCGGCTGATACCGCCCCAATCGTTCCGCATCGGCCATAATCTGGATATTGGCTTCAAAAATATCGGCGGCAATGGCGGCGGCGCGGGGGGTATCGCCGAGCCCAAAGAGGCCGAGCCCGGGCGCCAAAATAATCCTTGGGAATGGGTCTAAGGGGGCGCGAACGCGGGCTTGGTGGCGCGCCACATAGGCTAAATAATTTTGCGCATAGCGGCCAACGGCGGCATCGACTTTGCTTTTCGCCGCGCCGCCCTTGCCGATGAACGGCAGGACCAGCGGTTTGGGCTTGGTCCAGATCACATGGTCGGGGGTGGCCGGCCCTTTGGCGGCAAGGCGGCCTAAATTTTCGCCATCGACAAAAGCCCGGATCGCGGCGCCGCCGCGAAATTCGGAAATCAGGCGCGCAAAGTCGCCGCCGTGTTCGGGCGCGGCGACGGCGCCGCGTAAAATCGGCGCTAACTCAGCCGCCGAAATTGACGGCGCCTTAAATTTACGTGTTGGAGCCTTAGGCTTGCCGGCTTGGTTTATCCGCTTTTCGGCTTTGGAGACCAGGCGCACCATGCGCGTATAGGCTTCCCGTGCCGTATCCCCAAAAGTGAACAGCCCGTGTTTTAAAATGACAATGCCATGCGCCTTCGGATTGGCGCGGCACAATTTTTCCGCCTGTTTGGCGAGGTTAAATCCCGACATGGCATAGGGCGCAACGACAATTTCTTTGCCGAAGGCTTCGCTGCAGAGCTTGCCGCCATTTGGCTGATTGGTCAGCGCCAGGACCGCGTCGGCGTGAGTATGGGTGATAAATTTATGCGGCAAAAAAGCGTGCAGCAGGGTTTCGACCGAAGGGTCCGGCGCGTCGGGGTCGAGTTTGGCGGCGCGCAGCGCCCGCATCATATGGCCATCGGAAAGTTTGGCCCGGCCCAATAATGGGCGGAGGTCCGCCAGATCAAGCGCCGGCATGTCCGCGGCTTCCAGCCACCTCATATCGCGCCCGCTGGCTTTGGTATAGATCGCTTCGACCTTTTCGCCGGCGGCATTGCGCGCTGCCGATTTCACCGAGCCATTGCCGCCGCCGTGCAGGACCAGCCGGGCATCGCCGCCCAAAAGCCGTGATGTATAGACCGAAAGCGCAACATCGGCGCCGCGCCCCGCCTTGGCGCTTTGTTTAATGGCCCGCTTGGCGGCCCGCTCGTCGTAGAGATTTTTCATCGTCGCCGAGTTTGCCCCAATCCGCCGGTAAGAGAAAGAAAAAGCCGAAATAACCGCAACGTGATCGCCAACCTATTTTTAAGACTTCCCATTGGCGGCACGGCTCCTATATCACTTAAGAGAGGGAGTTGGAGCCGCAATGGATCAACACGCCATACCCGAAACCGCCTACCGTCTGTCGGTGGAGCCGGTCTCTGAGACCATATCGGTCGAGCTCGGCGGCCTGACCATCGCCAAATCGAGCCGCGCCATCGTCGTTCATGAATCGAGCCTGGTGCCCGCCTATTATTTCCCGATCGAAGATGTCGCTATGGAATTGCTGACCGCGACCGAGCACCACACCTTGTGCCCGTTTAAAGGAGAGGCCAGCTATTGGGATATAGCCGCCGGGACACGCACGATTTCCAACGCCGCCTGGTCCTATCTCAACCCAGATGAAACTGTCGGCAACATTGCCGGATATGTTTCTTTCTATTGGAATTTGATGGATGGCTGGTACGCCAACGATACGCCGCTCCTTGCGCTCCGGCGGGATAAGGCGCCGACCGGTATCAATCCATTGTCGCAGTGGCTCCTGCACGAAGCCTGGGACACCACATCCACATCCGATCTCATCAACAAATTCTGTCGCAGCCTGGTTGAATGCGGCATCCCGGTGACGCGCTTCAGGTTGGTAATGCGAACCTTGCATCCGCAAATGTATGCCCGCGCCTTCACCTGGCGGCACGGCGATCCGGAAGTCGCCGAGTTGGAAGCCGACCGGTCCTTGGTGGTTTCCGATCAATTCGTCAATTCGCCCTTCGCCGCCATTTTAGAAGGCGCCGCCGGTGTCCGCCGCCGGCTTGATATCGAAAACCCGCAATTGGATTATCCGGTGCTCGAAGATTTACACCAAGAGGGCGCGACCGATTACGTCGCCATGCCGCTGATATTTTCGGATGGGCAATTGAACGCCTTTTCCCTGGTCAGCGAACAGCCGGATGGATTTACCACCGACGATCTCGGCCACATCTATGAAATCATTCCGGTCCTCTCGCGGCTGATTGAATTGCACCATGTGCGAAATACGGCGGAAACACTCTTGGATACCTATCTCGGCAAATTGACCGGCCGGCGGGTGCTGGACGGCCTGGTGCAGCGCGGCGACGGCGAAACCATTCATGCGGTCATCTGGTTTTGCGATCTTCGCAGTTCCACCCGCCTTTCGGAAGAAATGGAACGGGAAACCTATCTCGACCTCTTGAACCAGTTTTTGGAAACCATGACCGACGCGGTGCTGGCCGAAGGCGGCGAAGTATTACGCTTCATCGGCGATGCCGCCCTTGCCATATTCCCCATCGAGCCGGGCAATGACGGCGCCGGATGCGGCGCGGCGATGCGCGCCGCGGCGGCGGCGAAAAATGCGATACGCGGGATGGCGGCGATCAATGAGGTGCGCCTTGGCGCGGGCATTGAGGAAATCGGCTACGGCATCGGGCTCCATGTGGGCGACCTGACCTACGGCAATATCGGATCGCAATCGCGCCTCGAATTTACCGTGATCGGCCCCGCCGCCAACGAAGCGGCGCGCATCGAGGCGATGACCAAAACACTCGACCGAAAAATTTTGATGTCGGAACAATTCAGCCACTGCCTGCCGGGTGATCTCGTCTCGATGGGCCATCACCCCCTTCGAGGCGTCGCCGACGAACACGAATTGTTCACCTTCAAAGACCAAGGGCCTGAGGAAGCCGCTTAAGCCATGAAACGCAGCGTGGTCTTGTTTTCATTTCTAGCGGTCGCCGCCTGTTCGCCCAATATTACCGAACGGGATTTCTACGATAAGACCAAATACCATCATACCGAAGGCGGTTTCCGCAATCCTCCGGGCAGCCCGCAAGCCGAAGTGGGGTTTTTCCGTATGGCCGGTTTCATCGCGCGCCTGCTTACCTCCTCACCGCCCGCTGACGTATTGCCCGAAGACCATATTGTGCCGCGCGCCGCTGCCGTGGCCATGGCCGCCAACGGGGGAAATCCTAGTCTCACCTGGATCGGCCATGCAACTTTCCTGATCCGCGCCGGCGGTAAGACTATTCTGACCGATCCCCAATTTTCGGATCGCGCCTCGCCTTTTTCATTCTTTGGTCCCAAACGCTTCGTCCGGCCGGGGTTGGAACTTGAGGATTTGCCGCCTATCGATGCCGTCGTTATTTCTCATAACCATTACGACTCGTTCGATCTGCCGTCCCTCAAAAAGATTGCCCGCGCCAATCCTAAGGCGCACGTCCTGGTGCCGCTTGGCCTGGGCGCCACGGTCCGTGAACAGGGTTTCACCAATGTCCATGAATTGGATTGGTACGACACAGAGCGGCTCGGCAAGATCACGATCCAGGCGACGCCCGCCATCCACCGGGCAAATCGCGGATTCTGGGACACCAATCAAAGCCTGTGGGCGGGTTTCGTGATTGACGGCGGCGGACGCCGCATTTGGTTCGCCGGTGATACCGGTTTCGGCCCCGTTTTTGAAAAAGAAGTGGCGCCGCGCGTGGGTCCGGTGGATATCGCGCTTATCCCGATCGGCGCCTTTCTTCCGCGCGACATCATGAAACCGGTGCATGTTGACCCAGACGAGGCGTTGCGGCTTGCGCGCATCATGGGCGCGAAGACCGCCATCGCCATGCACTGGGGCACCTTTCCCTTGGCCGAAGATCGGCCCAAGCTGGCCAAGCAAAGATTTTTCGATGCCGCCGAGAGAGGCGTTGAAAAAATACTCATGCGCATCGGTGAGACGCGAAATTTACTTAAACCCGCCGCCTAACACCTTAATCGTCGTTGGCGGATTTCATGCCCGGCGCCGGCGCCAAATCGAATTCCAGGATCGACATATTGAAATCGAAGGATACTTCGCCGTCTTCTTCGTCTTTATAAATGACGCCGATAAATTCGTCGCCGAGATAGACTTCGGCGGACCCGTCCGATTGCGGGCGCTCGCGGAGCGTGATGGTCTTGTTGCCGAATTTTTCGCGCATATATTTCTGCACGCGGGCCAGTTCATCGTCGTTCACTTTTGTCTCTCCTGTGGCGGCTATCCTGATATGGGTTTAACAGGATGCGGCGCGCCTGGCTATGGCTGATCCGCATCAATTTTGCGCGCCGCGTTGGCTTCCATGCGCACGAGATACGAGCCGGCGGCAACGATGATCGCGCCGCCCACCCACACCCAGATTTCCGGTATTTCCGAGAAAAAGAAATATCCGACGATCGCCGCGAAAATCAGACGGACGAAGGAGATCGGCGAAATCGCCGTCACATCGCCGGATTTATACGCCTTGGTGAAGGCAATATTGGCGGTGCTGGCAAGAATACCGGTCGCGCACAACAAGAGCCAATGTTCCGGTTCCGGCCATTTCCATACGAACATGGCGGGAATAAGCGCCAACGGCACGACGATCAGCGTCGGATAGGCGACGATGGCGACGATGGAATCGTAGCGCGTCTGGACCTTGCCGATAATCAGGAACCCGGCCCAGAAAACCGCCGAAGCCAGTGCCGATAAAGCGCCGACCGAGAGGCTTTCGAAACCCGGCCGGATAATAATCAGCGAGCCGGCAAGCCCGAGGCCAACCACCACCCAGCGCGCCGGCGTCGATTTTTCACGCAAAAACAGGATGGCGATGACCGAGGCGAAGATCGGCTCCAACAGGCTGAGCGAGGTCGCCGTCGCAAACGGCGCGACGATCAAGGCGTAATACCAGAACATCAGGGCGAAGGTTTGCAACACTCCCCGAAGGCCCATCAATCCGGGCCGTTTCGGGATCAAGCTGTCCCGCCCGGCGCGAATCAGAAACGGCAAGATAAAGACAAAGCCAAACAGATTGCGGAAGAACACCAGCTCGAACACATGGAAATCTGCGCTCAAGATGCGGATGATGGTAAAATTGACGGCGAAAATCGCGCTCGCCATGACCATCCACGCCATGCCGATTAGGTTGGCGTTATTCACGCGAGGCCGCTCAGGTTGGCGTTATTCACGCGAGGCCGATCAGGTTGGCGTTATTCACGCCAGGCCGCTCAGTTTGGCGTTACTTATGACCGCGCCGCTAAGCGCGGCCGGTTGGTTTTGAGCCATTCAGTTTTCCAGAAAAAAACGGCGGATGCCGGGATGCATCCGCCGCATTAATATTATTCGGCTGCCGCCGCAGACTCCATAAGCGTCGCCGCGTAGGTTTCGCGCCGCTCGAGGGCGCTGTGAAACGCTTCGTCGAAATCTTCGGGTACGGAAGTTTTGATGCGCGCGTCGGCAAGCAATGCGTCCGACCAGGCTTGGATTTTGGGGTAGCTATCCAAAGCGCCCGTATGCAGGATTTTTTCGATCATCATGAAACGGTGCAGAGACGGCGCGTAAGCCGCGTCCACGAGGCAAATTTCCGGGCCGTTAAAAAACGGGCCGTCATTGCCGCGTTCGACAACCAAAGCTTCTTCGACCCGGTCCAACACTTTGGGCAGGGCTTCCAAGGCTTCGTCCAGCTCTTCCTTGGTTTTGGCATAATTGACCTTGCCGAAGGCGCCCGACCAGCTTGGGGTGAAATCGGTCCAGGCCCGGTTGCGCGCCCGTTTAACCGGGTCTTCCGGGTGCAGGCGGGGGGGCACCACTTCATCCAAAAATTCGGCAATCGCATTGGATTCGAAGAGGACGTCGTCATCGACTTTTAGAACCGGAACCTTGCCATGGGGCGAGATTTCCAAGAACCAGTCGGGTTTTTCGCGAAGATCGATATAGGTCACTTCGAATTGGATGTCTTTCGCACGCAAAATAATCACGGCGCGCTGCACCCATGGTCAAGTCTTGGCGCTGATTAAATGGTATTTCGTAGCCATTCTCTATCTCCTTTAAAGTTGCCGAATGGTGCCATAAGGGGTGTTTGCAGGCAAGCGCGGGGTGGAAGTGTGGTGTGGTCCTATAGTCGCCCAATCATCGAGGTCCAAACCGTGCCTATCCGGTTAAGACAGACACCCACTACCTATAGAGTAAACGGCGCGCTATGCCGACACTGCCCAATCGGCCGCTTCTGGCCCAAAGCGGACATAAGGGTTAAGTCGTTTAGCCCGATAGGTAGCGGTGAAATTCAATTGTTACCTCCTTGAATGCCGAGCTGTTTAGGCTTATTTACCGTCTATGGTGATCGAGCGACTTATAGCGGGTTTCAAGTCATTCCGCGAAACCTATTACGAAGAACAACCCAATTTTTATCAGTCCTTGGTGGAGAAAGGGCAGAGGCCCGATGTTATGGTCATCGCCTGCTCGGATAGCCGGGTAAACCCGTCCATCATCGCCAAGGCGGAACCGGGCGAGTTATTCATTGTCCGCAACGTAGCCAATCTGGTGCCACCCTATGAACCAGACAACCGCCGCCATGGCACTAGCGCGGCCATTGAGTTCGCGGTGAGGGATCTCAAAGTCGAGCACATCATTGTTCTCGGCCATTCTCATTGCGGCGGTATCCAATTTCTCTGCGAGGGCCATAAAGACGGCGAGGACAGGGAATTTATTGATGGCTGGATGTCCATCGCCGAACAACCCCACGACAATAACCTACAAGGTGAGGCGCTGCACCGGCACGTTGAGCGAGAGGCGGTGAAAATCTCACTGAATAACCTTATGAGTTTTCCTTGGGTGAAAAAGCAAGTCGGGGACAGGCGACTGAAATTACACGGCTGGTTGTTTGATTTAGAAGCTGGTGAACTCCTGGCTCACGAGGTCGGAAAAGGCTGGAATACTTTGACCGGATATTCGGCGAAAACATGAAGCCCTGATAACGAATGACTGCTTCCGGCGAATAGCTGCCGTAAAAGGAACGTGTACGGCAACCCTATATGTAGTGGGTGTCTGCATCAACCGGA
>JABMOP010000046.1 GCA_013204125.1 Rhodospirillales bacterium
GCTTTCCGCCGCGCTGCGCGGTGGGAGCCGGGAACGACCCAGTGCGAGTTCGTTGCGGCTGCTTCCTTCCGGACCTGACCGGGTTGGCGAGACGACCGTCCACGACCGGCCTCCCAAGGGAATTATAGCAGTTCCGGGGGGCGGTACGGCAAGCCCGAATGAAGGGAAAGCCAGAAGAGGCGTTTATTCTTCGACCACGAACGCACCGACCATGCCTTTTCGCACCCGGTCGCTAATCGGCGAAAAGACGAGTCCGGTTAAGAATAGGCCGGGACCCAGCCCGTCTTCAAAGTCGTACCAGCCGTCGCGCACGGGCACAAAATGCACCTCTTTTAGCTCGCCCGGCGCCAACATGACACCGAGTAGATTGACGCCCGTTATTTCTTCTTTCTCGGTGACCAGCTTGCGAATAGCCGTGGTTCTAAAGAATTCGGGCGCCAAGAAAAAATGCCGTTCTTCGTCACGATTCTCGAGCACCATGATATAGGGCTCGCCTTGGAACAAATGAATGATGGACGGTCGGAACTCGTTCTGGCGGATATCAATTTCGAATATTTCCGCCTTTTCCCAATCAACCGCCTCGACAATTTCTGCGGCGTCCAAAACGTATAATTTATCGTCCAGCCGGGCAAAAACATCCCCTTCCACACAGGCGCCAAGCATCCCCAAAACCAAGACAAGCGCGGATAATCGATAAAAACTGCGGACATAGGCTTTGACCATGTTCTCTTATACCGCCGGCTTAGAATCTGAGACAACAAATTAATGTGACATGCCCTTAGAAGCCAAGAGGGGGAGTTGCCTCTGGGTGCGGTTCGGGGCAAAGTGCGGCGACATGGGAAATCGATTTTACTTTGACTCCATATCGCTCGACCGGGCGCCTCATTTACGGCGTCATCCGGATTGGGCGGTTGGCGCGCCTGAAACTGGGATACGCAAAGTGATCCCGATCTGGCGCGACCAAAGTCTGTTTGACCCAAGCGAGCCGCCGCGCGCCATATTATTGGATGACGCCGATGGCGCCGGCTTTATCGAAGCCGCCTCAACCGTCATTTTCTTAGGCGTCGAAGGCAATGTCTCTTACTACGCTGCCGATGTATCCCACCTTGAAGACACTTCTGATTTAGGCTCGCCGAGCGGCGCGGTTTTCGAAGATTTGCGCCGGCTCGCGACCAATATTGATCCGGTCGAAGCCGGCTACCTCGCCTATGCGCGGGCGCTCGGCCATTGGCACCGGAATCATGCGTTTTGCGGTGTCTGCGGCACTCAAACCCGGTCGGGAAAAGGCGGCCATGAACGGGTTTGTTTAAGCGAAGAATGCGGGCGCACCCATTTCCCGCGCACCGATCCGGCGGTCATCATGCTGGTCATTCATCCAACCGAAGAAAAATGCCTGATGGGGCATAACAAGCGCTTCAAGGGACTTCGTTTTTCGACCCTCGCCGGCTTTGTCGAGCCGGGCGAAACCCTGGAACAGGCCGTCGCCCGCGAGGTCAAGGAAGAAACCGGAATTCGCGTCACCGACGTTGAATATTTGGCGTCCCAGCCGTGGCCCTTCCCGGCCTCGATCATGCTTGGCTTTCGCGCCACTGCAACCACCACCGAAATCAATTGCGAAGACGATGAATTAGTGGAAGCCCGCTGGTTTTCCCGAGCCGAGGTCCGGCAATTAGACGAAAATGGCCAGACCCTGCCGCCGTCCAACTATTCCATATCGCGTTGGCTAATCGATGTCTGGCTGGACGAGGAAAAAGGCTAAGCGGCCTTATTGCGCCCCGGCGCCGTTCATGGATTTCCTGAACGGATCGGCGGGATAGACGCCGAGGATACGCACCTCGTGGGAATAAAACGCCAACTCTTCCAACGCCAAGGCCAAGTTTGTATCATCCGGATGGCCGTCAACTTCCGCATAAAATTGCGCGGCAACGAACCCGCCGCCGACCAAATAGCTTTCCAGCTTGGTCATATTGATACCGTTGGTGGCGAACCCGCCGAGCGCTTTATAAAGCGCCGCCGGCACATTGCGCACACGAAAGACGAAGCTGGTTATCAATTCGCCCGAACCGGGCGCCGCCCTAGCCCCATCCAGCGCCATGACTAAAAACCGCGTGGTGTTATGTTCGGCATCTTCGATATTGGCGCGCAGGGAATTGAGGCCGTAAATTTCACCTGCCAGCGCGGACGCGATTGCCGCGTGCTGTTTTTCGCCGCGTTCGGCGATATCGCGGGCGGCGGCGGCAGTGTCCACATGCACAATGGCAACGAGCCCCAATTCCTGGATCACGTCACGGCACTGATTAAGCGCGTGAACGTGGCTATGCACATGGGTGAGATCGCCGAGCGCCGCGCCTTTGACCGCAAGCAAATGGTGTTCGACCCTCTGGAAATGTTCGCCGATGATGGTAAGGCCGCTATCGGGCAACAGATGATGAATATCGGCCACCCTTCCGGCCACCGAATTATCAATTGGGATAAGTGCCAGTTCCGCCGTCCCGTCCGATACCGCAGCGAAGGTCTCTTCGAAGGTGTGGCAGGGCAGGGTTTCCATGTCCGGGCGGACAGCCCGGCAGGCGAGGTCCGAATTGGCCCCGATTTCGCCCTGGAAGGCGATGCGCTTATTGGTTTCAGCCATCATCCTCCCCCTATAGCGAACTTAAGCGCTGGCATCCAGTCCCAAACCTTGCATTAGCGGCTGAGCACCACGTTGAGGATCGCAAATTTACCGCCGGCGACGGCATCAAGCCCGCGCTTCAACGCCGCCGCTAATTCGCCAGAATCTTCAACACGCTCGCCGTAACCATCAAACATCGGCGCCAATTGGGCGTAATCGGGACCATTGATGTGAACGCCGCGAAGATTATCGTCGGTCACGGCAACGCCATCTGCGTAATAGCGGGAATAACCGCCGCGCATGGCGCCGTATTTTTTGTTGTTGAAGACGATAATGAGGATTGGAAGCTGGCTATCGCGGGACGCGCCCAGGCTTTGCACCACCGGGTTATACAAAAACCCGCCATCGCCCATGAGCGCCACCACCGGGCGGTCCGGTGAGGCCAGTTTAACGCCGAGCGCAATGCCAAGCCCTTGGCCCAAGCCGCCGCGCGAGCCGTAATAGCTTTGCGCCCGGTTCCACGGCACGTGTTGGCGCACCAAGGAGCTATGCAGGGTTATTTCGTCCACATAGATCACGTCCTCCGGCATGGCATCAATAAGCGCCTGGCATAGGGTGAGAGGATCAATAACGGCATCGCCTGCAACGGCCTGACGCGCGGCCAGATTTTGTGCGTCCAATTCCGCATGGCCGACGGCAAGCGATCGCCGCCGCGCCTCAATTGGACCGGCATCCGGATTTAACGCTTCGACTGCTGCGGCCAATCTTTCCAGGTTTGAAGCTGCATCGCCTTCCAGATAGGCATCCGCCTGCAGCGCTTGGAACACCATGTGCGGCTGGTGCGGGTTCTCGTCGATCGACACCAGACGCGCATTTTTCGGGCGGGCGGACGCCGGATACCAAGGCGAGCGGCAGCGCACCATAAGCACCAGATCCGCGTCATCTTTAAACGCCGATAAATTACCGCCCTGATAAAGCGGATTGTCTTTGGGAAAATTACCGCACACCGAGGCGTCGCCGTCGATCACGGGGATCGCCACTGTCTCGGCCAAGTGGACGAGGGCATCGAAGGTCGCGGCATCGCGGCCCGCGGTTTCGGTTACGATCAGTGGGTTTTTCGCCGCCGCCAAAGCCGCCGCCAGATTTTCAATATCAGCATCAGGGCTAATTGTTTTGGGCGCCGGCGGCACGGTGCGATTCACGGCCGGCGGCGTCCATTCATGCAGAAGATGTTCCAACGGCACATTCAGATAGGTCGGCCCGGCGGGCGGGCGCTGCGCCATTTCACCGGCGCGGATCATCATTTCGTAGAGGGTTTCGGGGCTGGTCGCCTGACAGGCATATTTAACCACCGGTTCGATCAAGCGGTGCGGCCCGCCGACAACGCCTAAGTTTCGGGCCCATTGCTGACCGGGCTCTACATCCGGGTCTTCGCCGTAGGTGACCGATTCGCCGGACAGCACCAGCAACGGCACTTCCCAATGGCGGGCGCCCATGATGCCCATGGAGCCTTGCAACAGGCCAGCGCCCGCATGCAGTAATACAACGAGGCCGCGCCCGGTTATCAGGCCGTAGCCGATCGCCATATCGACAGCCAGGGTTTCGTGCCAGGTATCGATAAAGCCGGGCCCGTCGGCTTTATCATGGTCCTGGCGGGCCATGGCTTCCCATACAGGCGCCCATTCAGACCCAGGCGATGAAATTATATAATCGACACCAAGCTTGCGCGCGGCTTCCACCATCGCATCGCCGCCGTCCAGATAGTTTTTCATTTTTCCTCCGCTGTTATTTTTGTATTTTATTCGTCGCCCCGGTCCACCCGATTTTTTAATTCGCCCGGCTTATCTATGGTAACGCGGCTGCGTCCTAACGTGATCCAGCCTTGGCCGCGCCAATATTGCAGATGTTTGTTGATGGATTCGCGCGATGTACCCATCAATTGGCCAAGCTCGGCCTGGGAAATGCGGATGCCGATAAGTTCGTCATCGGGCGCCGGGTCAAGCGCGTCCTTGGGCTCAATTTTGCCGTAGTATTTTGCCAAGCTTAAAAGGCGCTTGGCAAGGCGGGCCGGTAAATCAAGAAAGGCCGCATCTTCCAGCATTTCGCTGGTTTGGCGCACCCGATCGCATACCATTTCAAGCAAATGCGTGGTCAATCTGGGTTCCGATTCCATCAACGCCACAAAATCGGCGCGCGGCACGCGGAATAATTCGGTGGCAGCCATGGCCCACGCATCGGCGGTGCGCGGCTTGCCATCGAGAAGCGCAATTTCGCCGAATATTTCCCCCGGATCGAGGATGTTGAGAGTGATTTCCTTACCTTCGGCATCACCGGAACTGATACGGATGCGTCCCGATAAGATCATATAAAGCGCGTCGCCGACATCGCCTTTTTGAAACAATACTTGGTCTGCGGCCAAGAAAACATTCCCGCCAAGCGCCGTAATGCGCGCGACCACATCGTCTTCCAAATCGCGAAATAATACATGACGCGCAAGCAGCGCGCTTATATCCAATTTTTCCATCGTCCAAGCCCCCGAGCTTGTGACCGAGATCCCATTTCCCCCTGCCAGACCGGGTCACAATACCCTGTTTTGCGCCCGGAAACCCAGGAC
>JABMOP010000584.1 GCA_013204125.1 Rhodospirillales bacterium
CTCCGATTCTTCGAGCACTTGGTCGTAGCGGCCGAGAAAGGATTTTACATTGCGCGCCGCTTGGCGAATCCGCTGGCGGTTTTCAACCAGGGAAATGCGGACAAACCCATCACCATGTTCACCAAAGGCGATGCCAGGCGACACGGCCACCTTTGCTTCGCGTAGGATCAATTTTGCAAATTCGTTTGATCCTAAATGGGCGAACGCCGGCGGCACCGGCGCCCAGGCAAACATAGTTGAAGACGGCGACGGAATATCCCAACCTGCCTGCGCCATACTATCGATCAATACATCGCGGCGATCTTTATAAAGTTGCCTGATATCATCGACGCAATCCTGTGGGCCGTTCAGCGCAGCGGCGGCGGCCACCTGGATCGGCGTAAAGGCGCCATAATCCAAATAGGACTTAATGCGCGCCAAGGACGCGATCAAATGTTTATTGCCGGCGGCAAAACCAATCCGCCAACCCGGCATTGAATAGCTTTTGCTCATCGACGTGAATTCCACGGCAATATCGCGCGCGCCGGGTACTTGCAGGATAGACGGCGGCAAAATGCCGTCAAAATAGAGCTCGGCATAAGCCAGATCCGACAAGATATAGATGCCTTGGTGGCGGCAGTAATCGACAATGCGTTCATAAAATCCCAAATCTGCGGTCACTGTGGTTGGATTGTTGGGATAGTTGAGAACAACCGCCGTTGGTTTCGGCTGGCTGTGCCTAACCTCCGTCTCCAATGCCGTGAAAAATTCTTCGTTGGGTTCGACCGGGATGCTCCTGACCGAGCCATCGGCAATGATGAAACCAAATTGGTGGATCGGGTAGCTGGGATTGGGCACTAAAATTACGTCACCGGGACTGGTGATTGCCGATGCCAGATTGGCCAGCCCTTCTTTAGACCCAAGTGTAACGATGGCCTCGGTTTCAGGGTCAATTTCAATGCCAAAGCGGCGGCCGTAATAGGCTGCGAAGGCCTTTCGAAGCCCGGGAATACCACGCGAAGCCGAATATCGGTGCGCACGCGGATCGGTGGCGGTTTCTATCATCTTTTCAACAATATGAGCCGGCGTCGGGCTATCCGGGTTGCCCATACCAAAATCGATGATGTCGTCACCGGCGGCTCTGGCCTTCGCCTTCATTTCATTAACTTCGTTGAAGACGTAAGGCGGAAGCCTTTTAATCCGATGGAATTCTTTTTGCATCTTATGTGTCCAAGACCAATTAGGCGTAAACGATTGGATACGGAGCTTGGTCAAAAGCCCCGTCCAACACTGTCTGTGTACAGCCTGCGCGCTTAGAAATCGATATAAATTTCGGCCCGGCGGTTGCCGGCTTCGCCGGTCGGCATATATTCATGAAATCGCGGCGAAGAATCCGAAACAGCACCGATATAAACATTGGTCGGCCTTGCCCCCATTTTCATCAATGCTTTGGCCACAGCCTCGGCGCGGGCAACCGAAACGTTGAGATTAACCAATTTGTGTTGAGCGACGTCCAGCGTTTTAGTTCTTGAGCTGGCATGGCCAACGACCCGGATTGAACCGCCGAGTTGGCGATGCTGCGTGGCGACTTGGCGCAATATTTTCCGCTCCCGCGCCCCGAGGCGGGATGAGCCGTTATTAAATAGAATGGTCGCCACTTGATAAGATCCATTTGAATTGGCGCCACCAAACGACGACAACGGCCGCGCGCCCGGTACGATAGCCGCCCCGCCAGATGCACCCGATCCAGCCTGGCCAAAAACCCCGCCGTCCCGCGCTGACGCTTGGAACCCATCGCTGGAAACAAAAACAGTTCCAAAACCATCAATCCCAGCGGGCGGCACGAAGGGTTTAACTTCAGCCAATTGCGGTGCATCAGGATTTTCATCAGGAATGTGAACCGATGAGATAGCCGATTTTGCCACCGCACGCTTCGGCGCAGACACCTTTGCCACCTGCATCTGCTTTGGATCAACCTGCGGCTGAGGTTTCGGCGCAGCTTTGGCGGCAAGCATCGGCATAGCTGGTTTTTGAACAACCGGCATTGGCGCTGGCTTAGAAGGCTCTTGGCGCATGGTTACGGGTATGGGTGGTTTCGCAGGCGGCGGTGCCAAGTCTTTTGACGGAAGCTCTTCCTTTATTGAGGGTGTGGATATCCTCCGCGCGGCATCGCCGGCCTCTCCTTGGCGGCGAATGACATCGCTGGAATAACGGCGCGCGTTCTCCCTATCGGAGACCAAGCCTCTGGAAATTTCACCGCGCGTAGCGCTGCTTGAAACCCGAGGACGAAGCGGTACGGATGACAGGCTTGGAATTTCCTCGTCGGCGCCCGGCGCTGGCTTATTTCGATCTGCAGCCAGCCGGTTTGCAGGCTCACTTGGCTCTGTCATCACCTTATCGTCTTCGAACACACTGCCGACAGCGTCCTTCACATCCTTGTACCATTCCACAGGATTAAGTGCGTTCGGGATTTCTGAGCACCCAGCAAGAAACACGACGAGCAAACTTGCGGTAAGCGCCGAAGAATATTTTCGCGTGCGGTAATTTTTTGAAGTGCGCCGAAAATACACCCAAATCGACTTCATCATGATATTCATTTTTGACCTACTCCCCTCCCGCAAGCGGGAATGCATTTCACTAATACTTGTCACAATACCTGCCGGAAGATGTCTAAATAATGTTAACAGGATACAAACGTCATCAAATATCACCAAATGAAAAATCTAAAGGCAGAGCCGTTCCATCCAGTTTTCTACACTTGGTGTCCGAAGGAATTACATTCCAGACAAATATTCGCGGCTTAACGCGTGATATCCAGCTGCGCCGCTGGTTAAACCTTCAATTTCGTCTTCGCTCAATTTGCGCATCAACTTTGCCGGCCGGCCCGCCCAAAGCTCTCCTCTTTTCACGCGTTTGCCAGGTGTAACCAGCGCACCAGCTGCAACCATCGCCCCCGATTCCACAACAACCCCGTCGAGTATTGTAGCGCCCATGCCGACAAATGTCCGATCTTCAAGATGTGCGCCGTGGATAATCGCCATGTGACCAACCAACACATCATCACCAATAAATGTGTCATATTCACCTAACGTGACATGCACGATCGTGCCGTCTTGCAAATTCGTGCGGGCACCAACGGAAATTGTACCAACATCGCCGCGAAGCACCGTGTTGAACCAAATACTGGCGCCTTCGCCGATCGTAACCTGCCCGATAACGGTCGCATTGGGCGCAATAAACGCATCTTTAGCAATCGTCGGCAAAATACCGTTGTACGGGAGAATTAGTCCGCTCATTAAGAGGATCCTTATTTTTGTACCGTCATTTTGAATTTGTACGGACGACCCCGACGGACATCCGGTTACCAATAAACCAGGGTTCGCCGGAGCAAACAATTGACAAAATGCGTTTATTTGCCTATTTCCACCCCTTACAGGGTAGAAATACCCCTTTCTCTGGAAAATCTCAATTTGGAACATATAGAATGAGTTTCGCAGACCTCGGGCTAAGCGACGAGGTTCTCAAAGCGGTTAGTGATGCAGGATACACTGATCCCACACCGATCCAGGAACAAGCCATTCCTTACGTATTGATGGGGCGCGACATCCTCGGTTGTGCACAGACCGGCACCGGTAAAACGGCGGGCTTCACCCTGCCCATGATCGACATATTGGCGTCGGGCCGTGCGCGGGCGCGTATGCCGCGCACCTTGATCTTAGAGCCAACACGCGAATTGGCTGCTCAGGTTGCAGAGAATTTTGAAGTCTATGGAAAATATCATTCTTTGGCCAAGGCCCTGATCATCGGTGGATCTTCCATGGGTGACCAAGTTAAAATCTTGGATCGGGGCGTCGATGTGCTGATCGCCACGCCGGGCCGATTGCTGGATCTGTTTGAACGCGGCGGACTTCTTCTAAACGACGTAAAAATTCTAGTCATCGACGAAGCCGACAGAATGCTTGATATGGGATTTATCCCGGACGTTGAAAAAATCGTCTCCGTGATACCGAAAATTCGCCAAACCTTATTTTTTTCGGCAACCATGCCGAATGAAATTCGAAGGTTGGCCGATGCTTTTCTAATGAACCCCAAAGAAATTTCGGTCTCGCCGCCGGCATCGACGGGAGAGAACATCAGCCAAAACCTGGTGATGGTAGATCATCAAAATAAGCGCGACTTAGATGGTTTGCATAAGGCAAAACGGGATATGCTTCGTAAGTTAATCGGCAGCGAAAAAGTCAAAAATGCGCTCATTTTCTGTAATAGAAAGCGCGACGTGGATATCTTGCACAAAACCTTAAAGCGTCATGGATTTAATTCTGCCACCTTGCATGGCGACATGTCACAGCCGGCAAGAACAGAAACCATGGAACGGTTCAAAGCCGACAAAATCACCCTTCTCGTTTGCAGCGATGTCGCCGCGCGCGGTTTGGATATCAATGATTTAAGCCATGTTTTCAATTACGACGTCCCTCTTCACGCCGAAGATTACGTGCACCGCATTGGGCGCACAGGGCGCGCCGGGCGCCTAGGCCGTGCCTTTACCTTGGCCTGGCGCGAAGACAAGAAATACATCGACGCAATCCAACATTTAACCGGCAAAGCCATTCCGATTTTCAATGCGGACAAAAAGGCGGCCGCGAAACCAGAAAAAAAGCCGGCCGAAAAAGAGCCAGCAGAAAAAGTTGCCACAAAAAGTAAACCCAAACAGGCTGTCGGCGACGATAAACCGAGGAAAGCAACGCGGCCGGTCAAAGCGAAGAAGCCCAAAAAGGCGGAACAACCCAAAAAAGCTGCCGAATACCATAAGGCGGATCGGGATGTTGATTCCGGCAAGCCGGTTCGCGGTATGGGGGATCATGTTCCGGCGTTCCTGTCCAACGGCTCTAAATAGCGACATTTTCGCTGTTCTAAGCCGATATACACCGGCTCGCCTCTTCGTGTAAGCTGATCTTGATTTTCTTTGAGAATTGACCGGAGCTTTTTATGCAGACGATCTTTGTTCAAGTAAAATGCGAACTCGGCAGAGCCTACAAGGTTGCGGAAGATATCATTGAAGCGGTCGAGCAGGTATCGGAAGTCCATTCAACATCCGGGCAATTTGATCTTTTACTTAAATGTTATTTAGCTGATGGCGATGACGTTGGCCACTTCGTGACCGAACGCATTCAAACGACGCCGGGGATCAAGGACACGTTCACCATGATTACCTTCAAAGCATTCAATTAACGGAAACACCCGACCGGTGGCCAATTGTTCGCTTAAGGCAACATGATGTCTGCAATCATAGATTTTGACGGTAAACCGCCGGAAGGCGACAAACCAATCGGCATAGATGTGGCGATGCGGGAATTTATGCGCGCCTATTTCCGCTTCGCAGACGCTGCCGAATTTCATTGCTTCTGCCCTGACGCAGCCGCCTTCGAGACATTTTGTAGCTTTGCCTCAGAAGAAAATATCGCTTCGGAGCAATGCAATTCCATCGCGCCCCGAGACCTCGATGCTATGGAAGCGGTTGGGACCATCATTCGATACGATCCCGCGATTTTGGATCACGCGTGGCGCCGCAGACAATGGGGCCAAAGGCGCTACAGCCTTGTCGGATTGACCCATTCTAGTGCGTCTGAAGCCGTCATGCGTGTCATTGGCGACTACACCGCAGCACCGTTGCAAAGTTGGGACGCGTTAATCTGTCCATCGGAAGCGATCCGCTCGGCAATCCAGCATATATTGGATGGCTGGGGCGAATATTTGGGGGATCGCTATTCGGTCGATGTGAAATGCCCCGTAGAGTTGCCGGTCATTCCACTCGGCATCGATACAGCACGGCTCGAACATATCGCCCGGGAAGAAAATCGAAATTCGCAACGAGAGAAGCTCGGGCTTGCTGCGGACGAAGTTGCTGTTCTATATGTCGGAAGGCTGAATTATATTGCAAAAGCCAATCCTCAGCCGCTGCTCGTTGCCGTGGAAGAAACGGCAAAGCGGTCAAAATACCCGGTCCGTCTTATTTTTAACGGCTATTTCAACGACAGCGAAAATGAAGCGGCTTTCGATGAAGCAATCGCCGAAATTTGCTATCATGCGAAAGTCACCATCGTCCGGCACGGTGATGTGGATTATCCAGACGGCGTATGGGCGGGCGCCGATATTTTCTGTTCACTTTCCGACAATATTCAAGAAAGTTTTGGCCTGACGCCGATAGAGGCAATGGCGGCGGGCCTGCCGGTCGTCGTTAGCGATTGGAACGGCTACCGCGAAACTGTGCGCAATGAAATCGATGGCTTCACCATACCTACCTTGATGGCGCCACCCGGTACCGGCGACGACATTGCTTTTGGATATTTTACCAAGCACCATACCTATGGTGACTACCTCGGCGCGCAATCGCAATCGACAGCCGTGGACGCGGAAGCCTTAGTGAATGTTCTACTCCAACTTGTAGATAACTCCAATCTAAGGCGCGCGATGGGTACGTCCGGCCGCGCGCGGGCGTTAGAGGTTTATGATTGGTCGCGCATCATACCTTCCTACGAAGCGTTGTTTGCCGAGTTGTCGCACCGTCGCCAGTCTGCAGATGAATTGGCCGAACGCGGCGAAGGACAATCGGCGCACCCATCCCACCCGGATCCATTTTCAATGTTTCAGAAATTTACCACCGGCCCCATCCTTGGCACCGGGCGGATAGAACTAACCGGCCTTGAATGGGAACAGATTATAGCGCGGATTGGTCTAAAAACCGGATTGATATACCCAAATGCGTTGATGGAACTCGAAGAATTACCGCTTTTGATCGGCCATCTAGAGGCGAGCCCGGCCGCAACCGTGGAGCAAATTACTGAATCGCTTTCCAATATTGATCGATCCAGCCTCTATCGAACCCTCGTCTGGCTCATCAAATTGGGCATTTGCCGGTACAGTCCCAGCGACTGAGGAAGCAAACACTTAGAAGTTCATTCCGCCATTTTACGCATGTAATCGTCTTAAAAATGGAAATTACAATAAATTTTTGAAGTATAACTATCTTAAAAATTAGATAAATCTGAAATAAATAATAATAAATTAAAAATATTTTATGTATTTATTAAAGTATTACTAACATTCACTCCAATGGTATTTCTAAATGAGAGCCAAAATGAAGTTCGGCAAACAACTTGGACGTGCAGGCAGAGGGCAGTGTGAAATTAATGTCGGGAATGCTGGCCGAGGTGCTTTTGGTCATCGGAACACGGACGGTATTGGATTACATACTTGATCCCCTGGTCCGCAACTTTAAACACGCCGGTGCTTGATATAACCGGCCCAATCACCGGCGGTAGCGGCGGCGAGCCGAAATAAATTTTTCCGCAGCAATAGAATCCAGCAATTAAATTAAGGATTTGGATAGAGATTTTCGGCTAAGTCGCTGGAAATTGGCGGCGCTTTGCCTTATATTGGATATAGTTGACAACGATTATCAAGTTTATCGCCAAAAGGCATCAGGAGCCGACAAGAATGTTTATCCAGACCGAAGCAATGCCCGACCCCCAGCGTATGAAGTTTTTTCCAGGTGAAACCGTACTCGCCAGCGGATCAGCCGAATATGCAGATGAAGAGGCCGCCGAGCGTTCGCCGCTGGCAAGCCGGCTTTTTGAAATTGACGGGATCAATGCTATTTCCCTCTATAGCGATTCTTTGACCATTGTCCGCGAACAAAATAGCGAATGGCAAACTTTAAAGCCGTTGATACTGGGTGCCATCATGGATCACTTTACATCCGGCCAGCCCGCTGTCATCGATGCACCGGATAGTGCTGAGACGGCAGAAGCCGAAGACTATCCATTCGAAGATTCTGAAGGCGATGCTGAAACAATCGATACAATTCATGAATTGCTGAATGATCGTGTCCGCCCGGCGGCTGAACAAATGGGCGGCGACGTCCACTACAAAGGGTATAAAGACGGCGTCGTTTATGTGGAATTTATTGGTCCGACTTCGGCACTGACCAGCGGAATGTCCAATGTCTTTGCACATTATTTGCCGGAAATTATCGATGTGCGAGATTTCCGCGATGCCATCCCTAAGCCGGGGTTGGAGACCGAAGTAGGCCGCGCCATTCAGGCGGTATTGGACGAAAAAATTAATCCGGCAGTGGCCGGTCACGGCGGCCATATCTCGCTAATCGATGTCAAATCAGATATCGCCTATATCCGCCTTGAAGGCGGTTGCCAGGGGTGCGGCATGGCCGACGTCACTTTGAAACAAGGCGTCGAGGTCGAAATTAAATCAGCCGTTCCTTCGATCATGCAGGTTCTGGATGCAACCGATCATGCCGGCGGCAACAATCCATATTATGCGCCCGGCAAGGGTTGAGCAGCCCAAGACCCCAGGTGAAAGTCCTCCTCCTATCGACCTATGATTTGGGTCACCAGCCGTTTGCGCTGGCATCGCTGGCCGCATGGCTGCGCGCAGAAGACGCCGATGTGTCCTGTTGCGATCAAGCCGTGGACATGTTGGATGAAAGCGCGGCGAAAGATGCCGGCCTGATCTGCATCCATCTTGCGATGCATACGGCGACCCGGCTGGCGCTCGAAATATTGCCGCGCCTAAGGCAGCTTAACCCGGCGGCACATATTTGTTTTTTTGGGCTTTACGCCGCCGCTAACGAAGCCGCCCTCGCCGGGTTTGCTCCGGCATCGGCGATCGCCGGCGAATTCGAAGCCGAAATCACCAAACTCTATCAAAGACTGGCTGGCGGCGATCAATCCGCCGAGCAAGACTATTCGGCGATTATTTCTAAGGACAAATTTAAATTTCGCCAGCCCGACCGGAGCGGACTCCCGCCGTTGGACGGCTATGCGCATTTAAAGATCGGCGATGAAAAGCGTATCGCCGGCTACACGGAAGCCAGCCGGGGCTGCAAACATCTTTGCAGCCATTGCCCGGTGGTGCCCGTCTATGGTGGCTGGTTTCGGCCAATACCGTTGGAAGTTGTGATGGGTGATATCGGCACGCAAGTTGGAAATGGCGCCCAGCATATTACCTTCGGCGATCCCGATTTTTTCAACGGCCCCGCCCATGCGGAACGGGTGGTTATGGCCTTAAAGGACACATACCCCGATATCAGCTACGACGTCACCATCAAGGTAGAGCATTTACTCAAACAAAAACGCCGTCTGAAATTATTAAAAGACACCGGCTGTTTGTTTGTGACCACCGCCGTCGAAGCCGCCGACGACCGGATACTGGACATTCTTGCCAAAGGGCACACGCGAGCAGATTTTATCGAGGCCAGCGTTCTGGCAGGAGAAATCGGTCTAACCTTATCTCCAACCTTTGTTGCCTTTACCCCCTGGACGACCTTGGAGATCTATTTTGATCTCCTCCGCCTGATCGCGGAACTTGGGCTGGTCGAACAGGTTGCCCCGGTTCAACTTGCCATCCGACTTTTGGTTCCGGACGGCTCGCTCCTTAAAAGGCATCCGGAAATGCTGCCCTATCTCGGCGCATTTTCACCGGAACGGCTGAGTTATCAGTGGCAAAACCCAGACAACCAAGTTGAAAAATTGCAAATGCGCGTTCAAGCCTTAGCCGAACTTGGCGAGGATCAAAACAAGTCTCGCAGCGAAATTTTTAGCGATATCTGGCAAGCCGCCGCAGATGCGCTCGGCATCGCATCCTTGCCGCCGGCCCTGACGCTGCCGCAATCTCCGGTCCCATGTATGAGCGAGCCTTGGTATTGCTGCGCCGAGCCGACCGAGGCGCAGCGCGCCCGGCTTTGATTGCATGCTATAATCCCGCTCATGCGCATTCTTTTACTTATACCTACCCATTCCTACCGGGTTAGCGATTTCCTGAAATCGGCCCATGCCGCCGGTGTGGATGTTACTGTGGCTTCGGAACAACCCCAATCTCTGGAAATATTCTCAAAAGGCGGCACTCTTGCGGTTGATTTCAAGTATCTGGACATCGGCGTTCACCAAATCACGGAATATGCCGCCCTATACCCGATCGATGCGATTATCGGCGTTGATGAGATAACCACCCAGCTGGCCGCGCACGCCAGCAAGGCCTTGGGCTTAAAAGGCAACCCGCCGGATTCTGTTGCCAAATCCGCCAATAAATATCTGTTCCGCCGGGCAATTGCTCAATCCGGGCTGCAATCACCGCAATTCAAGCTGATCACCGCTGATCAATCGGCCGAAGACGGAGCCAAGGGCCTCCCCTACCCTTGTGTGTTAAAACCGGTCAGTTTATCGGCGAGCCGAGGCGTTATCCGCGCCGACAATGAGATCGAGGCCGTAAATGCCATCCCGCGCATCCGCGCCATCATGAAGACACCCGGCGCAGACGGCGAAATCGCGCGCGAGATGGATATCATTGCCGAAACTTTCATACCGGGCGCGGAATTTGCGTTGGAAGGCATATTGAAAGATGGAAAACTCACCGGTCTTGCCTTGTTCGATAAACCCGAACCGCTGGACGGTCCCTATTTTGAAGAAACGATTTATGTCACCCCTTCCAGCTTAAACGCGGCCCGGCAATCCGATATTTTACGGGCGGTGCAAAGCGCCGCCAATGCCCTCGGCCTCCAAGAAGGTCCAATCCATGCGGAAATTCGGCTCAACCCGGACGGTGGCCACGGCGCCAATGAAGGGCCATGGTTGATCGAATTATCGCCGCGCAGCATTGGCGGGCTGTGCGCCCGGACGCTTAGTTTCGGTGCAGGGTTAAGCCTCGAAGATGTGGTCATTCGCCATGCCCTGGGCCAGGAATTCGAATTCGACCGCAACGCCGAAGCGTCGGGCGTGATGATGATCCCGATCCCGAACAAAGGCATACTTAAAGCCGTAACTGGATTGGAAAGCGCCCGGCAGGTGCCCAATATTACCGAAGTAACAATTTCCATCCCGCTTGGCGGCGAAGTTATACCCCTGCCCGAAGGGTTTCGTTATTTAGGTTTTATATTTGCCCGCGCGCCAACCGCGGAAAATGTAAAAGCCGCACTTCAAAGCGCCCACGCATATCTTGAATTTGAAATAAATTAGCCGGGCGCCGTATCGATCAACCCCCGGCGTTGAACATCGACATAATGCCACAGCAGGCGGGCGGCGACACTGCGCCACGGACGCCAGGCTTCGCCCATTTTTTGCAGCTGTTTAGGGTCCGGCCGGCCTTTTAATTTTTTCAAACCCTCGGCGCCGATGACAATGCCTAAATCACCGACCGGCCAAATGTCGGGCCGGCGGAGCGCAAACAACAGATAGACTTCCGCCGTCCAGCGCCCGACCCCTTTTAAGGCAATCATAGCTTCAATCGCCGCTTCATCGTCCATGCGGGCAATTTTGCGAAAACTAAACTCGCCAGAAAGGACGGCTTCGGCGATGCCTTGCCCATAGGATGTCTTTTGCCGGCTGAAACCGATGGTGCGCAAATCATCGGCGCTAAGTTTGGCAAAGGCTTCGGGCGTTAATGGGTTGGCGATCTGATCCAGGCGTCCGTTGATGGCGCGCGCCGCCGCCGTCGACACTTGTTGTCCGGAAATGATTTTAATAAGGCTGCCAAACCCGGTTTGCCGTGACCGCAGGCTCGGCAAATCGGCGGCTTTTAACAACCTCGAAAAATCTGCATCGCGGGCGGCCAATTCTTCGGCCCCTTCGCGAAACGTGGCTTTTGTTATTCTGACCATGCCGGCAAGTTAGCGTGGCTGGGCGGGCGCAACAATGATTAAGCTGATTTTGCCGGGATGACGCCGCCTATTTAAACATTTATGGTGGCGCATCGTTTTTCAAAACAACGCATTCAAGAGGCTGCCATGCTCGTTGAACAAATCTGGACCGAGAACAAGTTTCGTAATTTTAACTACCTGATCGCTTGTCCTGAAACCGGCGAAGCGATGGCCATTGATCCCCTTGCGCACGATCAATGCCTGGCAGCGGCCAAGGACAAGGGCTGGGAAATTACGCAAGTTTTGAACACCCATCATCACCACGACCATATCGGCGGCAACGACGCTGTCGTTCGGGCAACCGGCGCCAAGTTATTGGCCCATGCCGGCGCCAAAGATGAAATCCCGAATATAGATGTTGGCCTTGCCGCCGGAGATGTCATCAAAATAGGTAAAACCGTCGAGTTGGAAGTTCTCGACACCCCCGGCCACACCATGAGCCATGTTTGCTTGATATCACGCTCCGATCAGCCATCCTTATTTTGCGGCGATACGATGTTCAACGCCGGTGCCGGTCACTGCAAAGGCGGCGGCCATCCAGAGTCCCTCTACGCGACCTTTTCTGGCCAATTGAACAAGCTCGGCGATGACACGCTGATATACCCGGGTCACGACTATATCGAGAACAATCTTAAATTCACTTTGGACCGGGAACCGGATAACGAGCGGGCAAAGCAATTAATGTCGGAAGTCGGCGGTCAGGACACTCACCAAGCCAAGGTAACGACGCTGAAACTAGAGCGGGAAATTAATACGTTTTTCCGTCTGCAGAGCCCATCTGTAATTGCCAGATTGCGCGAATCCTTTCCCGATCTACCCGATGCGCCGGATGAAAAGACGGTGTTCTTGAAACTTCGGGAACTCAGAAACGATTGGTAGGTTTGCTTTATTCCGCAGGTTGCGCTTGAAGGGCGCGCCGCCCGACGCTGCTTGCCGTCAGCGCAAGGATGATGGTCACGAGCATCATCGCCGCCGAGCCTAGGAAAATGGCCGCGGGCATCCCCCAATCCAACAGGGACGCGAAAATCAGCGGGCCGATCGTGCCGCCGACGCCAAAACCGGAAGATACGAAGCCGAACGCCTTGCCAATGGAGCCCGGGGGCGTGATCGATTTGACCATGACATCGCGGGCCGGCATGACCACGCCGATCATGAAACCGGTAAAGAACAGAGCTATGGCGACAGGTAGGAACGGCATGGCGCCAAGGGCGATCAGCACCAAAAGCGCCGCTGCCACGATATAACCGCCGCTGGCGATAACATCGAACCGGTCCATACGATCTGCAACGAAGCCGCCGACCAAAACACCGAAGACGATCCCCCACAAATAGGCGGCGAGCGCCGAATTGGCGATCACCAGTTCGATGTTGAAAATATCCATCAAGGCAGCGTTGCCGAAATTTTGAATACCGTTGCCCGATAACGTCGCCGCAACGTAAAAGGCAAACATGATCAGGAGCGGCGGAGAGGTAAGAAACTTGAATACGCCGGGCGATGCGTCCTTTTTTCCCATTGGCGCGTAATCTTCGCCCTGCAACAGTGGCCGCACCAAAAACATAACAACTGCAAACACCAACCCAGCTAGACCGACCAAGGAAATCGCCGTCCGCCAATCCCAATATGACAACAATATGGCCATGGCCACCGGCGCGACTGCGAAGCCCAAAAATCCGGTGAATGTGTGAATGGCGTAACTTCGCCCAAGCCAGCTCGGACGCACTTTTGCCGTTATCACCGTGTAATCGGCGGGGTGGAAAATACTATCTGCGGTGCCGTTGACGGCTGCAATAGCAACGAGGAACCAGACCGATGGCGCAAACCCCATCGAAATGACGCCTAACGAGACGACAATCAGCCCGCCGATCATTAATTGGCTGGAGCCGAATTTATCGGTGCAAACGCCCATCGGGTACTGCCACGTGGCTGCGCAAATCGAATAGGCCATGATGACAAACCCGATGGTCAGGTTGGTCACCCCAAATTCGGTACGAATAAGCGGCAGTACGGAGGGTATGCACAAAATGAAAAAATGGCTGAAAAAATGAGCTATCGAAACGGTTCCGACCGTCAACACTTCGTTGCGTTTTTTGCGTTTTTCTTCGGAAATATTGTTCACTGGTTAGTTCCTGATTGAGCGGCCATTTTAAGTCATCACCCCGGCTCCGGCAAACAACGCGGAAATATCTCCTCAGTCACCACCGCCAGCGTGAATTTCAATTAAAAACCTGGTCATTTCATTAATCGCCGCCTTGTTTTCAAACAAGATTTCCCGCCGCTCGGCTATTTTGGCCTCTACGCCGTTGCGGAATTCCAAATCAGTTCCCAATCGGAGGGCAATTTCTGCGCATTTTTTCGGCGTGTCGCCAATCATATCATCGATATCCATGGCGCGGTACATACCGGAAGTTACCCGCCCGCGCATGAATTCACCATCATGGGCAACGACCGATTTGCCGAGCGCAAAGGCGTCAAACGACGTATTTCCGCCCGAAAAATGTGGGGAATCAAAAATCACATCGGCGGCATTTATCAGAGATAAGAAATCTTCCGGGCCCATGCGCGCCAGGCTCCGTACCCTGTCAGCCACATCCGAAATTGTCGCCCCCATGCGACGACGCACCTGTTCGGTCCAATTTGGAACCGCAGCTTCAATCAAAACCACTTCGCTGTTTTTATCGCCACGCAAAATTCCACCGATTATTTCATCCAGATCAGGATGGTGTTTGATGACGCTTTGCAGGCATACGTAGATATTGCGGTCTTCCGGCAATCCAAATTCGACCCGTGATTTAAAAATCTTAGGCAGGTCGGGAAAATAATAGTAGGTCGGCAACGACGATAGCCGAAATAGCTTTTCACTATAATGATCATCGGCAATTTCGGTTTCGATCAGATCACTGGATAGAAAATAATCTAAATTAGGAATACCCGTGGTATCAGGGTGTCCCCATGTCGTGCATTGAACCCGCGCGAGCCGCGCAAACGCCATAAAATAGGTGCGCACATCCATGCCAATTTCGGCATAAAACAGAATATCTAATTTTTCTTTTGCCACGCAATCCCGGGATTCCGCCAAACTGTCCGGCAACATGATGACTTTGTCAGCAGCATCACCAATAGCCCGAGCGATTGGATCACGCCGTCCAGGTTGGGTAATGACCACAACTTCGAAAACATCCCGAGGAAGATTCTCTATCACGCCTTGCATCAAGCGACCGATGGAGTGGCGACGAAAATAAGCCGAAATGAAGCCGACTTTAATTTTACCGCCCCCTTTCGATGGGGTGCCGCAATGGGGCGCGGTGTAAGCCAGCTCGGGACAGGATTTCAGATGTAGCGCCGCCACATCGTGTTGGAGTTGCTTATTGCCCAGCCCGTGATAGGCAAGAAAAAAACTGGTGCTCGACGTTTCCAGAACCGGGTCGGTGACTTTCAATTCTTCGCCTGACAGCTGATTAATACGGGCGGAATAATCGCGGCGCACTTCGTCTATATGAGCC
>JABMOP010000585.1 GCA_013204125.1 Rhodospirillales bacterium
GTTCAGGGCTGGTCGATAACAGCGCCACCGGAGCGCCAATCAGCTCTTCGATGCGGCGGATGTACTTGATCGCGGTTGCCGGTAAATCAGCCCAGCTTCTGGCGCCCTGGGTGCTTGTGCTCCATCCTTCGAAGGTTTCGTAAATGGGCTCCACTTCGGCCTGGCCCGAAATCGATCCTGGCAGAAATTCAATAATTTGCCCGTTCAGCTTATATCCCGTGCAGACCTTCAATTCTTCGAACCCATCCAGAACGTCCAGTTTGGTCAACGCGATACCGGTCATGCCGTTAATTTTAACAGCTTGGCGAACCATGACCGCATCGAACCAGCCGCATCGGCGCTTGCGCCCGGTTACGGTGCCAAATTCCCGTCCGCGCGCACCCATGCGTTCGCCATCATCGTTTTTCTGTTCGGTCGGGAAAGGCCCGGAACCGACGCGCGTGGTGTAGGCTTTGGTGATGCCTAGTACGTATTCGGCAATTTTTGGTCCCTGACCGACACCCGCAGCCGCCTGACCCGCCACCGTGTTGGAAGACGTAACATATGGATAGGTACCGTGATCGACATCCAGCATGGCGCCCTGGGCGCCTTCGAACAGAATTCGTTTTCCAGCCTGTCTGGCATCGTCCAGGCGTCTCCAAACGGCATCCGCGTATGGCAGAATTTTAGGCGCAATTTCAATCAGTTGGTCAACAATATCATCGGCGGAAAGTTCGGGCGAGCCATATCCACGCAGCAGCGTATTGTGATGTTGCAACAATTGTTCGACCCGCATTTCAAGCACCTTCTTGTCGGCCAAATCACCGACGCGAATGGCGCGGCGACCGACTTTGTCTTCATAAGCAGGGCCAATGCCCCGCCCGGTGGTGCCGATCTTGTTGCCCCCTAAGGCAGCTTCGCGTGTCTGGTCGAGATTGGCGTGCAGCGGTAAAATTAAAGCCGCGTTCTCCGCCACGACAAGATTTTCGGGCGAAATTTCAACGCCTTGATTTCTAAGCGTGTCGATTTCGTTTAGCAGCGCCCACGGATCAAGCACCACGCCATTGCCGATGACGCTTAGCTTGTCAGGGCGGACAATTCCCGATGGTAGCAAGCTGAGCTTGTATACTTTTTCGTCGATAACCAAAGTATGGCCGGCGTTGTGGCCGCCTTGAAAGCGGGCGACGACATCGGCCCGTTGCGATAGCCAATCGACGATTTTGCCTTTGCCTTCGTCGCCCCATTGGGCGCCGACCACCACGACATTGGTCATTAATTTTTCCCCTTCTTATTGGCGCCAAGGGCGCAAACGTCACCGTCAATATATATGTGTGAGCAGCCGAGCCTTGCCGCTTCCACGGCATCATCGGCGCTGCCATCCAAAGAATTTACAGTGATCCATCCATCGCCGTGCAGCCGGCCGACATCGCCGAGGCTGGTATCCAGCGGTAGGAACACGCGTTCATGAGGTTTCGGTTTAGGGAGGGCGCGTAGGAGCGTATCGATAAACAGGGTAAAGCCGGTCGACGGTTCACCCTTGCCGTCATTGCCGGAAAGGTAGCGTCCGCCGCGTCCTAATTCCTCGCGCGCATTTATTGAAAAAATCGAAAAAGTGACCCCTTCGTGATATTCGTAGCCGCGCACTTCGACGGGATCGAGCGTCATTTTCAAATCGGGCGCGCGCGCTTTAACCGCTTCGATCACGTCGGCGAGATTTTTAACAATCTGCTTGGCATCCGCCGGCAGGCTTAGGGAATTTAATATTCCAAGGGCGCTTTCAGCCGGTCCAATGGCGCTCAAAATCTCGTTGAATATCTCCGTATCCAGACCCTCGATGGCGCCAACCGCCGCCGCGTCTTTTTCGGCTAACGCATTCCGCAATTTCAAGGTTGCGGCCTCATCGGGCGCCCCCAAACTTTGAATGACGGCGCCAACCAATGTCGGCAGGCCGAGATCAATTGATAAATCCGATACGCCCACCTCTGCCAAGGAATTTGCAGCTAACAAAATAACTTCGGCATCGGCGCGGCAGGACGGGGACCCGATCAATTCGGCGCCAACTTGGCCAAATTGCCGTTCGGGCCGCAACGGCGATCCGGTCACGCGCAAGACCTGGCCGGCATAGCTGAGGCGCAAGGGGCGCGGCAGATCTGCCAGCCGGGTGGTGGCGATGCGCGCAATCTGAAGGGTCATATCGGCGCGTAGGCCAAGCATGCGCTGCGACACCGGGTCCATGAGGCGGAATGTTTGTGACGCGGTTGCGGCGCCGGCGCCGGCGATGAGGTTTTCTTCGAATTCGATCAAGGGTGGTTTAACGCGCTCAAAACCGTAGCGGGAAAAGGCCTGAATCAATCCTTCGCTGACGGCTGTTTCAAACTCGGCGTCGGGCGGAAGGATATCTTCCAATCCCGCCGGCAGCAGCGCGGGGTGAATTTTGCCGTTCATTGATAGTGGTCCGTCTCGATGGTATCTGCGCTCGGGAAAGGGGTTGGTAACCAACTGCCTGTTGTTAGCGCGTTTTCCCCGTTCGTCCAAGGCCGAACTTGACCGATGCCGCGCCTCCTTTGGTGCGGTAAAAATCCACGACGGTAAAAAATACCGGGTCGTTATTTGAATTTTGCCGGTTTTTGGCGGACGGTCTGGCCCATATGGTCAAGTAATACAGGCAGCATTGATCTTAAAAGAGCGTAGCTGTCGGTGCGGCCGAGCAACGCCGAGGCTTCGCCTTTCCACAAACGCTCGCCGCCGCGTTGATCCAAGGTTACTTCCAACACATATCGGGAAGGAATCGTGCCGGGTGGTTCCTTGCCGCGATTGAACACGCCGCCATTTTCGCTGGAAAACAGGTTGAGGCGCACGCTTGCATCCTCGCCGCCGGTCCGCCCTCCGTGGCCTTCAACTTCCAGAACATGCCGGCGGCTGGTTGCTTTCCAATTGCCAAGAATATCGCGCGTTGAAAAAGAGATAATTAAGGCTGCATCTTTAGTGACTTCAAAACCACGGCTTTTCAAAATGGTCCCGAATTCCTTAGCCAGCTTCATGTTTTCGTCCGAATTATCCCAGGGGCGGACGGCCATGGCCCGGCCCGCGGGGATATTTTTATAGGCGACGGCAGTTATGATGCCGTCCGCAGCCCATAGAGGCGTTCCCGCCGCCAAGGCCAGCCAGAGCAGAAATCCTTTAAAAACATGACGATAACCAATATTCACAGCCCCGTCTCCACCGTTTAATTCAATGCCTACCCTTAAAATGGTACGCCTCGGCGGTGATTCAATGTCGGTAACGGCGAAATCTTGGATTTAAAGGTCCGGGTACAGCGGGTCTTGAGGCTGGTTCTGAACATCGTAATTTAAAAATCCGAGAAGCAATACCGCGCCCAAGATAAATGTTAACGCCGCCAGGACGACAACGCCGGTCGCTGCGGCAATTCCCGTAGAATAGCTGGTATACCAATGCATGCTGCCAAATATTATGCCGAAACCGGTCAGCATCGATCCGAGCACCAGTTCGATGGACGCGAAGGTAAAATCGCGGAGTAAATAGTTATAAAACAGACGGCGAAACAGGTTGCGGGAATGTTTCCATGCGAAGGGCAGGAGGATGCGTGAAATCCGCAGCCCGCTTTTTTCGTCGCCGTAAATGGCGTCAATCGGCACATCGATAACAACCGCGCGGTTGATGTTCAAATGAAACAGCATGTCGGATTCGAAAAAATATCGGTGGTCGATATGGCCTAATGGCAATAGCTGGGCAACGCGTGCGTGGATGGCGACGAACCCGTTAGTCGGATCGAATAATTTCCAATAACCACTCGAAAGTTTTGAAGCGAACGATAACGCCAGATTGCCAATAAGCCTCAAAATCGGCATTCCTATGACCCCTTGGAGCCTGAAAAACCGGTTTCCCTTCGTGTAGTCGGCGCGGCCTTCAAGGATGGGTTTGACAAGCCGTGGGATCATTGCCGGGTCCATCTGGCCGTCTCCGTCGACTTTAACGATGATGTCCGCTCCCAACTCGATCGCTTTGGCAAACCCGGTCAGTGATGCGCCGCCGACACCTTGGTTCTGATCGTGGGTTATGACGCTTATTCGTGGATCGTTGGTCCGGGATTTTACCAATTCGCCGGTGCCGATCGGGCAGGCGTCATCGACGACAATTATTAGCGCAACCTCCGTGCCGAAGCTCTCCAACACCGGTAAAACTCGTTCGCCTTCCCGGTAACAGGGAACGACGGCGGCAATAATCGGCTGGGAAGATGTTTGAAAATAATCACTCATGCTGCATGGATTCGGTTGCAGGGTCCGCCGACAATAGGACGGCGCTCGATCAAGGGCAAGTAAAACACTGGAAAAATTACTTGAAAACAATCATTTGTATATAATTGGCTATAAAGTTAGATACCCTAACGGGATGCTGAGCCCGCAAAGGAGTACACCCGTGAGTACGCCGAAGTCACAAAACCTGTCGAATATTCGGATTCTTTTGAGCTTGTCCGCGGACCAGCGAAGGGATTTCGAAGTGTCGTGCCGTTGGCGACGCTTTGCCGCCGATGAAATGATCATTGATCAGTTGGACGAATCCAACGACGTCTTTTTCATCACGCGCGGCCGGGTCAGGATTGTGAACTACGCGGTAACCGGCAAGGAAGTGGCGCTCGACGATTTGGAAGAAGGCCAATATTTTGGCGAGCTTGCGGCCCTGGACGGGCGGCCAAGATCGTCCACCGTGATGGCGCTGGAAGATTCCGATATCGCGAAAATGGCGCCCGAGCGGTTTCTTAAAGTCGTGCAGATGTATCCCGATGTCGCGCTTCAAGTTATGAAAAATTTAGCCGCCATTATCCGCTCATCGACCGAACGCATTGTCGATTTGAGCACATTAGGGGCTAATAACCGAGTTCAAGGAGAATTGTTGCGCCAAGCCAGGGCGGCCGAGCGGGACAAAAATATTGCCGTCATTAAACCCATACCTGTGCATAGTGAAATTGCCAGCCGGGCCAGCACAACACGTGAAACCGTTGCCCGGGTCATCAGTGAATTAACAAAAAAAGGCATCGTTAAACGAGAAAAAGATTCGCTGATTGTCTGCGATTTCAACCGGTTGGAGCACCTTGTTGATGAAGTTCGGGGATTATGAGTTTAAAATACCCAGAAAGGCCTTGAATTTCGTGCCGGAATTACAATTTGATAAGCAGTGAAACGGATGTTCTGCTCAGCATAATTATAGGTGGTGAACCTGAGCGGATGTAATGGAGTACAAGATGTCAAAAACCATTTTAATCGTTGAAGATAATGAGCTCAACATGAAGCTCTTCAACGACTTGCTGCAGGCGCATGGTTATCAGACATTACAGACAAAAGATGGACACGACGCGCTGGGCCTCACCGAAAAGCATCTTCCCGATTTGATCTTGATGGATATTCAGTTGCCGAAAATTTCCGGACTGGAGGTCACCAAGCAGATCAAGCAAAGGGATGAACTGAAACATATTCCGGTTATCGCGGTAACCGCATTTGCCATGAAGGGCGATGAAGAAATGATTATGGAAGGTGGCTGTGACGGCTATATATCAAAGCCTATATCGGTCCCAACCTTCTTGGAAACCATCGCCGGCTTCTTGGATTAAATCAGATCTGACGGAACACGTGAACAATGCGCCGCTGGCTCGGTAATGCCGGCAGCTTGTTTCGATCTGATGATACTTAAATAAACGAAACGCGGTTGCAATCAGCAGCCGCGTTTTTCGTTTCGGGTTGGCCAATTGCCGGACAAAATTATTTAATTTTGCCTTCTTTGAACATCACGTGCTTGCGCGCAACCGGATCGTATTTGCGAAATTCCATCTTTTCCGTTTGGGTGCGTGGGTTCTTCTTGGTCACGTAATAGAACCCCGTGTCTGCAGTACTGACCAATTTAATCAACATTGTACTGGATTTAGCCATGACTCATCATCCATTTGAAATTGCTTCAGGTTCGCCCTGAATCTTAAGGGAGCGAACCATAGCGCGCCGCGGTTTAGTGTCAAGTTTTTTCAGCGGGAGCTGTAGGGCGGCCGGGCGGAGCTTATCTATTTTTCTGCCGATGCAACGGCCGGGGACATGGCGGCGATACGTCTATAAATACTTTTGTGATTGATAAGGTAGGCTGCAATACGGCCATCCATCGCGCTTTTCAGATTAGACGACGGACATGCCGATTTCAGCTCGTTGCGCACCCGATCATTCCCTTGCGCCGTATAACGCCATTTATCCATAAGCCTCGATATTTGATGCTCGTTGTTGACGGCCCGGCCAATCAGATCCGAAACCGATCCGGGTGTTGCGCTGGTGCAAATGGTGGGCGGCACGCCAAGACCGTGCAGCACATAACCCGACGGCGTGATAAAGCGCGACCAGGTGAGAATTAGTTCAGCATCGTTGGGTAAGGGAATAACCGTCTGCACCGTGCCTTTGCCGTAAGAGGCTGACCCGACAACAACCGCGCGTTTGTGGTCTTGAAGCGCGGCGGCGACAATTTCGGAGGCCGAAGCTGAACGGCTGTTGACCAATACGACGATTGGCAATTGGTCGGCCAAGTCCGTTCCGTGGGCGTTATAACTATGGCGGCTCGCAGGATGGCGGCCCATTGTCGAAACAATACGCCCATGCGTCAAAAACAAATCGGCCACTTTAATAGCTTGGGAAAGAAGCCCGCCGGGATTGCTGCGTAAATCCAGTATGATACCGCCGATAGGCGACTCGCCTGCCCGCCGGGCCGCCACTATCGTTTTAGAAAGCTGGTGGGCTGTTTGTTTATTAAATCCACGAATTTGAAGGTGCAGAATTTCGCCTTTTCTGGACGCGTACACCGTCGGCGAAATCACCCGTTCGCGGCGGATCGAAAATTCGAACGGGTTAATGATTTGCGCTCGCTCAAGGCGGATGCCGACGGTGGTGCCGATATCGCCTTTAATAAACTTGCTAATGTCATGTTGGCTTAGACCATTGAGGGTCTGGTTATTTGCATGGGTAATGATGTCGCCGTTAACAATTCCAGCGCGGGCGGCTGGCGCTTCGTCGAACACTTCGGTTACCAATGCGCCTTCGGGCACCTGGCGGAAGCTGATGCCGATACCGCCGAACCCGGATCGTTTTTCGCGGTTTCGCGTTGCCTTATCAGTGCCCGAATATCTGGAGAAATTATCCAGCAAGGTAATCGAGCCGTCGAATACGGCTTCAAAGATTTGTTCCGAACTGGCTGCGCGCGCAGTTTCAGACCCTTTCCGGACCGAGCGAATAGCATCGACCGTGAACTGCGCCCATTTTTCAGGCCCGGCGCCGGTGCCCGGCGCACTAAGTGTTATCCGGCCTTCGCTGCCGTAACCCACGAGGATGTTGTCCCCATCTTCGGAAACGACGATGGTCGGATCGATTGCCGACATGCCGCTCAGACCGACGATCGAAAGCTTCCTTAGGGATACAGGTTTGATAAAACGATCCGATATATTACGAAATCCAACAGAGAAGACATGGCGGGCGTCCGCGACGGAAAACAAATCGTTGTTCCGCTCGGCTTCTTGAACGCCGCTGCAACCGGCCAGAATAAAACCCAAGGCGACGACCGGTAATTCTAATTTCCCGAACAAATTGGTCACGCGTCCATCTATCCCTTGCTCATCTATTTTACCCGCTCATCAAAAAGTCGCCACTTAGCTTGTAGCGACTGTCGAAGGCGGACCGTCTGCAGAGATGGAGCAGCATGCCATAATTATCCAGTTAATTGGTAGCGTTTTCTATGATTTAGGCCGCCTCGTTTTAGGAATTATTTCCAATATCAAAGAGCCTTTAAGCGGATCCGAATCACGGATCTTGCATTCGACCAAATCGCCGATCCGGAATATCAGCTTAGACCGCCGGCCAACCAGACGGCGCCGGACTTCATCTAAGCGGTAGTAATCCTCCGGTAAATGGCTCATCGGAACGAAGCCATCGGCCAGGGTTTCAGATAGAGTGACGAAAAGCCCGTACCTTGTAACGCCCGATACGCGGGCGCTCAGCATCTCATCTTTGCGGGCCGCATAATAGGCCGCGGCGAAGCGGTCATTGGCGTCGCGCTCGGCGGCGACGGAGCGGCGTTCGGTTTCCGTTACCAGCTCTCCAAGCGCGTTCCAATCTTCAGGCTCCGAAGGCAGGCCGCCTTCACCTAATCCCAGCCCCGATACAAGGGCGCGGTGAACCATCAAATCGGCATAGCGCCGAATTGGCGACGTGAAATGGCAATA
>JABMOP010000586.1 GCA_013204125.1 Rhodospirillales bacterium
AGATGGATATCGCCGGCGGCGTCGCTGCCAGCGCCGCTGCCAAAGGACGAACGGCGACTGTCGGCATTCAGGAAATGGAATTCCATAAACCGGTTAAAATCGGCGACCGCATCAGCTGTTACGCGGAAATCCGGCGCATCGGGCGCACGTCGATCACCGTCGGCATCGAAGTCTGGTCGAGCAATTATTACCTTCGGACCGGCCCGGTCAAAGTCACCAAAGGGGTTTTCACCTATGTTGCCTTGGACGAAAAGGGCAACCCGCGCCCGGTCCCGAAAGAAGCGTAGCCGGCCTCGGCTACATAATCAGCATCCACAAATAAGCCGCCGTGAAAACCATGGCGAGGGCTGTAAAATCCTTCATATATTCAAATATAGGCATAGCCAAATTTCCTTCCCGTTCCGTTTCTTTAAAGCTTGATTTCTTTATATAGAACAGCAAGAACAAAATAGCAACATAATTATTTTATGACATATATTTCAATGAATTAGATGATATCTGGTTTGTTCGCTCCGCCTAGGCCGAGCGGGCTGCGATGGCTTCCACTTCGATCATGAATTCGGGCGCTGCCAGGCCGGCGACGATCAAAAGCGTGCTGACCGGTTTGGCATCGCCGAACACTTTTTGGCGGGCTTCGCCGGCCGGCGCCCGGTAGGCCCGGTCGGTCAGAAACATCTGAACTTTAACAAGATCGGCGGGGGTGAGCCCTTCGGACGCCAAGATGGTTTCGATGTTGCGAAAGGCTTGGGCGGCCTGATCTTCGATGGTGTCGCCGATGCTGCCATCGGGTTTGGTGCCCAATTGCCCGGAAATGAACAAAAGCTCCATCCCACCCGGCACCAGCGCCGCATGGGAATAAGATGCGCCCGGCGCCGCAACGCCGTCCGGATTGAAAAATTTGACCATAATATCCTCCCAAAGTTTCAGCTATTCATTGCGCCGATGTTAGCCGCGCAAATTGGCAGGGGCCAGCACGGAATTAGTGATGGTGGATGTTGTTGAGAAAGCTGGTGCGGCGTTGTTTGGCGCGGATGTCTTCGGGCCAGCGGCTTTTGACATAGGCGATGACCGCCCAAATTTCAGCATTTCCGAGGACTGCCTCGAAGCTGGGCATTGCGCTTTTGAAGCCGCCGCGCGCATGGGCAGCGCCGCCGTCCCGGATATAATCGAACAATTCGCCGTCGCCGTGCTGCCAGGTATGGCCGCTTTGGTCCTGGGGCGGGGGCGGCAAGGTGCCGTCGGCCAGCTTGGTTTGCCAATCGGGCTGACCCTTCAGATCCAGCCCATGGCAGGCGGCGCAATGTTTTACATAGACGGCTTCGCCGCGCGCAATGCGCACCGGATCGTCTTCGCCGGCGCCGCGGCTCAATTTTCCGGTGGCCCACATGTAATAGCCGCCGCCCACCGCCACGGCGAGGTAAGCAAGGGTCAGAAGAATGACGTAGCGCGCTTTTGGCACTCTAAAGCTCTTTAAAATCACGCTTGAGCTTGAATTCTGAAGACGTGACATAGGCTTCTGCCTGGCGGATACGGCGCTCGACGGTGCGGAATTTTTGCTGAATATCGGCAACAGTGCGTTTCGGATCGACGCGCGTCCGCCGCCAAAATTCCTCATCTTCGGAACTGGTGTAAAGGCCGTCCGGCTTGGGCTTGACCGCGAAGGCGGCGATCAGGTAGCCGAAAAATGTCGGCAGGGTAAAAAACACCAGCGCCAGCACCATAACAATGCGCACGGTCGTCCGCGAGATACCGAAATAATCGGCGATTCCGGCGGCGACGCCCATAATTATGCCATGTTCCGGGTCGCGATAAAGTTTGCTCGGGGAAGGGCGGTCGCCATAGGGGGTGCCGGTCATGTGCGTGTCCTCCAATCGGGGGATTCTTGGTCGAGAATGCGCTCTAAAGTGCCGATCCGGTCTTCCATCTTGCCGGCCATGTCCCAAACCTCGGCCAGCAATTTTTCGTCGCTCGATGAAATCGCCCGGTTGACGCGCCAGCTGGTGCCGTAATGGGCGATGATCCAGATCGGCAGGACAATCACCATGAAGGTGATGATGATGGGTACGAGGAAAAATCCAGTCATCCTCGGCTCCTATTTGCGGCTGGTGGCGGGCTTCTTGGCGCCCTTTGCGGCCTTCGTCGATTGTGCGGCGAGGCGTTCTTTTAACGCCGCCAATTCACCTTCGATCGCATGATCGGCTTCTAAATCCGCTATTTCTTCGGACAGGCTTTTACCTTTACCAAGATCGAAAGCTTCTATCTCGCCTTCGACATTATCAATGCGGCGTTCCATGTTTTCAAAGCGGGCAAAGGCGGCATCGACGCGGCCGTCATGGAATTGGCGGCGGACGCGGAGTTGCTGTTCCGCCGATTGCTGCCTTGCTTGCATGGTTTTCTGCTTGGCCTTGGCTTCGCGCAGCTTGGCTTCAAGTTTCGAGATGTCCTCGTCATGTTTGCCGAGCGCCGTATCCAAGGCCTCCAAATCATGTTCCAACAATTGCGACGTTTCTTCCATCTTGGCTTTTTCAAACAACGCGCCCCTGGCGAGATCTTCGCGGTCCTTGGTCAGGGCCAATTCGGCTTTGCGCTGCCATTCCGATGCGGCGTCCGATAGCCGGGTCAGGGTGCGCCCGGCTTCTTTGCGGTCGGCGATGACACGGGCCGCGCCGGAACGCACTTCGACCAGGGTTTCTTCCATCTCCTGAATCATCAGGCGGATGATTTTTTCCGGATCTTCGGCCTTTTCCAGCATCGCCGAAAGGTTGGAATTGATGATGTCGCTTAACCGCGTAAAAATACCCATAATAACGCTCCGTTTAGCAGATATTCGTTTAACTCTCCACTCTATAAAAGCAGCTTTCGTGCCAGTTTTGCGAAATTCTAATAAGCCATTGAAATAACGAATGAAAGTGATGTTTCTGGGTAATTTTTGGGGCGCATTAAAATAGTAAAAATATAAAATAATTAGTGAAATATTATATTAATTAGCTATATTCTTCATTATGGTATCGCATCCCGAACTGCCGCCGCTGGTCGGCGAATCTCAGCCCTTCCTGGACTTGATGGAACGGGTGTCTTTGGCGGCGCCGCAGGACCGCCCGGTGCTGGTCATTGGCGAACGCGGCACCGGCAAAGAGCTGATCGCCAACCGCCTGCATTTTTTATCCCAGCGCTGGCAGGGCCCGTTGGTCCAACTGAATTGCGCCGCCTTGCCGGAAACCTTGCTCGAAACCGAATTGTTCGGCCACGAAGCCGGCGCCTTCACCGGCGCCGATAAACGCCGCGCCGGGCGTTTCGAAATTGCCTATGGCGGCACTTTGTTTTTGGACGAGATCGCCAACGCCACCTCGAAGGCCCAGGAAAAAATATTGCGGGTCATAGAATACGGCGCGTTCGAGCGGGTCGGCGGTAATGAAACTTTGCATGTCGATGTGCGCGTTATCGGCGCGACCAATGCTGACTTGCCGTCGGAAGCCGATGAAGGGCGTTTCCGCCACGATCTTTTGGACCGTTTGTCGTTTGAAGTTTTGACCATTCCGCCGCTCCGGGTGCGCGGCGCCGATATTCCGCTACTGGCCTTTCATTTTGGCCGCGCCATGGCCCAGGAATTGGATTGGGACGGTTTTCCTGGGTTTGATAAGAGCGCGGCGGCGGCCCTGAGCGGTCACGCCTGGCCCGGCAATGAGCGCGAATTACGAAATGTGGTCGAGCGGGCGGTCTATTTGCACGGCCGGCCGGACGCCCCCATCGAAGCTATCCAATTCGATCCCTTTGCCTCGCCGTGGCGCCCGGCTGGAAGAGCCGCGGCGGCGCCCAAAAGCGTTGGGGATGAAAAAGAGGCTTCTTCCGGGCCCAGCGCC
>JABMOP010000587.1 GCA_013204125.1 Rhodospirillales bacterium
GAACGCAACCGCGCCGACGCCCGAGAGAGGCTGGTCGAATTGATCCGCCGAGCGGCGGTCCAACCCAAACACCGGCGCGCAACCAAGCCCAGCCGCAGCGCCAGGAAAAAGCGTGTGGAAACCAAGAAAAAACGCGGCGACGTGAAGAAAACCCGCGGCCGGGTACGCGGCGAAGACTAAGCGACGCCGGGTTAAAGTCCTTTGATCACGCTTTCGAGCATTTCGCGGACCTGGCCGGCGATCCCCGCCAAGGCCGGATTGTCGATGGCTTGCATCGACGCTGCGGGATCGACGGCGGACACTTCAACTTCGCCTTCGCTTTCTCCGCTTTGTTGGACGATGACATTGCACGGCAGCATGGTGCCGATCTTGTCTTCGGCTTGCAGCGCCTGATGGGCGAAATTGGGGTTACAGGCGCCGAGGATGGTGTAGGGCCGGAAATCGACGTCGATCTTCTTCTTGAGGGTCGCCTTCACATCGATGGTGGTGAGCACACCGAAGCCTTTATCGGCGAGGGCGGCGGTGACTTTTTCGATGGCGTCATCGAAATCGAGCGTCAGCGTCTTGGAAAAATGATAGGTCATTGAAAATCCTATTGGTTTAATTCGAGCGTATTTATCCTAATTAAGTTGTCCGGCCCGCCGCCGATCTCAAGCGTTTGGATGAATTTATTTTGGGAGGGCAGTCAGTGACTTCTGTTGATCAAAGATCAGACAGACAAAGAGGCTGCATGTTCGATTGGTAGCGCGCCTGGCTTTTCGTAGGCCGCCGTTGCTTGGGAAAGGTGCGGAAGCACCTGATTGCTTGCGGCCAAGATCACAATACTCTCGCTTGAGGCAGCCGTCCCGGCGATCAAGTCGAGGTTTGTCATCCGAGCATCCCGCCGATGATCTTCGGATCGTACCGTCCTATTGATTTTTTGATATTTGTGTTCGGGTAAAAGCTTGAGCCGCGAATCTAAATCTAAGCGATGGAATTCAACCACCCGTTCGACCGCGCGCGAGTGCGAACGACCGGCGCTCGCCGACATATCCGGTATCAACAACGGATTGACCAGAATGGGCATCCGTTCATAGGCTTCCGGAGCGATAATCATGGCGAACAAACTCCCACCAATTCCAACAATCATATTGGATCAGATAATTGTGGTGGAATTTTGACGCCGTATCAGGATTTGGGTTCTGGACGGGATTTTGATTTTTAAACCTCTTACGTCATACCCGGCTTTTTGCGGAGTATCCAGAGCCACCGAACGAAATCCCCGGATCACCCGAATAAATCGGGTGATGACGGTGTCGGCAGGGTCGAGGCAAAGGCGGTGAGGATGAGCGAGGTGTTGGGCCTTACTCCAAATCAAAGCCGTGGGTTTCGAGGAATTTTCGAAACCCGGCGCGGCCTTCGGCGGCCGAGAGGCGGCGCGCGGCATTTTCGGACCAGCCGTAGAAATCGGCGGTGCCGTATTCGTCGGTCTTTAATTGGCCGGCCGGCGGGGTCGGGCGGATGGCGTGGCGGCTTCGATCGTAGGTATCGATCTCGGCTTCTAAATTCTCATCAACGTAGCAATCTCTGTGCACCACGGCGGCGGGCGGCAGGCGCAAGGTGACGTCGCGCGTCTCGGCTGGAATGCCGGCTGTCAGGCCGGCCACCGGGTAGACGCCTTTGGGCAGTTTCAACAATTCCGTCATTTCTTTCATATTGTTGCGCACCTGGCTGATCGGGCAGCAACCAAGCCCGCTGGCTTCGGCGGCGATTGAATAGCTTTGCAGGGCGAGCGCCGCATCGACGGCGGCGTTCATGAAACTATCCAAGGTATTCTGGGCATAAGGCTTGCCGCGCATTTCGCAAATGCGCTGCGCCCGTCTGATATCGCCGCAGAACACCAGCAGGATCGGCGCCACCCCCATCCAATCGGTAGCGCATAATTCGGCGATGCGGGTTTTGACGGCTTGATCGCGCACATCGATGATCGAATATTGCTGCAAATCGGATTTTGCCGAAGCCGATTGGGCGGCGGCCAGCAAGATGGTGCGCCGATCTTCGCCGATGTCTTGATCGGTGTATTTGCGGTAACTGCGCCGCCCCAGAATTTGGCCGATGGTGCCCGCCGCCGCGTCTCCTCTTCCGGCGTCCGTCGCCAACCCGAAGCGGGCTTCGATCAGATCAGCAATGTCGGTCATTTTTTCGCCCTATTTTTTCATTGCCGCGACGCGCATTTCGCCCACCCTCTTCGCCGCCGGACGGGCGTTACAGGCGGTCAGCCAGGCTGCAATTTTTGGATAGGGTGAAAGATCGAACTTGGCACGGGGGAGGGCGCCAAGGACTGCGGCGACGTTCAGATCGGCGACGGTGAAATCACTGCCCAATAAATAATCCCGATCGCTTAAGACACCTTCCAGAACCTTCAAGGGCCGCACCAGGGCGCCGATGGCCGCATCCATCACGGACTGGTCGTGGTCTTTGATGCCCATCGCTTTTTGGATCAGGACGACGCTATTGTCTTCTACCTCGGTCAGCGCCCACATACTCCATTGAATTGCCCGGGCTTCGTCTTCGGGAGTTTTTGCCGCCAACGGCCCGCCATGCTTTTTGGCGAGGTAAAGATTTATGGCGAGAGATTCGAACAACACCAAATCGCCGTCCTTGATTGTCGGGACGCGGGCGTTGGGGTTGAGGGCATCGTAGCCGCCTTGGTGCTGTTCGCCCTTATGGATATCGACTTTTTCCAGGGTGTAATCAATGCCCAGTTCTTCCGCCATCCAAAGAGTGCGCGATGCGCGCGAAATGACGGTGCCGTAGATGATGAGGTCTGACATGTTGGTTGATCCTTTCTATTGATCGTAGCCGGGATTAACCCGGTCGAGTTTACGTAAAAGCGCCGGCCATTCGTTTTTACCGATGGGCCGGTGCCCTTTGTCCGAATTTAATTCTTTGTTGAGCGCCAATGATTTTTCGACCAGTGCCGTGTCGATGGGTTCAATTTCGGCGCCCGCTTGTTGGATCGCCAATTGCATCTTGCACGCCCGTTCCGCCCGGTACATCCAGACGAAGGCTTCGCCGACGCTGCGCCCGGCGGTAATCAACCCATGATTTTTAAGGACCAGCACATTGTGATCTTCGATGGCGGCGGCGATGCGGTCGCGTTCCGCCGGGTCGGTTTCAAAGCCGCCATATTCGGCATAGCCCAAATGCGCCAAGACATGCAATGCGTGCTGGGTAATCGGGAGAAGCCCGCCTTTTTGCGTGGCAACGCCGACGCCGGCCGGAGTGTGGGTGTGCATGGCGCAGTTGACTTCGGGCCTGGCCATCAAAATGGCGCTGTGGATGGTGAAGCCGGCCGGGTTCACATATCCGTTGGTTTCGGATTTCACGTTGCCGTCCATATCGACTTTGATCAAATCCGAGGCGCACATTTCATCCCATAAATTGCCATAAGGGTTGAGCAAAAAATGATCGGGCTCGCCCGGCACCCGCGCCGAAATATGCGTGCCCAAAAGATCCGACCAACCGTGCATATCGACAAGCCGGTAACAGGCCGCCAGATCGACGCGCGCCTGCCATTCTCCGGCGCCCATGCCGGCGGGTGGTTTGGTGCGGCTATTCATCGTGTGCTTCCTAACATGAGTTCCTCATGTTTGCCCTCTAATGGCCCCAGGTGTTGTCGTAATCCCGTTGATCGTCTTCGGTCAGGAATTTATCTTCGACATCGCGCACCCGGTCCGCGTTGGTCAGCATTTTCTGGTTCACCAAGCCATAAGGTCCATCGGCGATCCATTTGTTGAAATCGGTCAGCGCAACGGGGCCGCGCGCTTTCATATCGCTTAAGACATGCCATGCCGCTTGCATGCCGACGGTGGCGGCGCAGACCGGGTAAAGCGCGATACGGACGCCGAGATCTTCATATTCTTCCGGGCTCGGCGCTTCCTCTTTGCCGCCCCAAATGGTCAGCACCGGGGCGTTAATCTCCTTGCAGGCGGTTTTCAAATCTTCGCGCGTTTCGACCGAATTCAGCCACACGTAATCGGCGCCGCCTTCATCCACATAGGCGACTAAGCGGTCCAAGGCGTCGGCGAAATTGGTGCCTTCGGCGCCGAGCGTGTCGTTCCTGGCGCAGATTGAAAATTCGGGATCAATTTTGTCGCGGATGGCAACGGCGGCTTTGATCTTGCCGACCGCTTCGTCTTTTGGAATGACGCGCCGACCGGCCATGGTTGCCGATTTTTTCGGGCTTTCCTGATCTTCGATGTTACAGGCGGCGACGCCGGATCGAATGATTTCTTCGATGGCGAAATCGACATTCACGGCGTTACCGAAGCCGGTATCGGCATCAAGCTGGATCGGGATCGACGCCCGCATTGCGGCGTGGCGGCAATGATCGACCATATCGCGCAGCCCCAAAATTCCGTTATCGGGAACGCCCAGCAAAAAAGCCGACATTTGCGAGCCGGCCAGGAAGAAACACTCAAAACCGATTTCTTCGGCCATGCGCGCATAGAGCGGTGAAAACCCGCCGGGCATGACGGTCAATTTGTCGCGCTTCAGGATTTTTTTGAATTTAGCGCGCATTTGGCGCACATGATCGTCACTCGATGCCATACCTGCCTCCCTTTTATGGTCCGTTTGTTTGTTTATTGGAGGCGATGGTCGCACCGCCTGCGCCTCGGCGCAACCGGGAAATTTGGTGTCTAGATCCGTTCGACCCGGTTGATCATATCGCCCTCGCGCCCATCCAGAAAGGCCCGCATATTTACCTCAATCACCTGCATGGCCTGGGCTACATAGTCTTCGCTCATGCCGCCCATATGCGGTGTGATGATGACGTTTTCCATATCCCAAAGCGGAGACCCCTCGGCCAAGGGCTCGGCTGCGAAGACATCGAGCCAGGCGCCGGCGATGGATTTTTCCGCCAAGGCGTCGATCAAGGCGGCATCATCGATGACACTGCCGCGCGCCAGATTGATGATGAAGGCCGATGGCTTCATCGCGGCCAGCACATCTGCGCCTACCAGATGCTTCGAGCCCGGCGTGTAGGGCGTCAACACAACGACGTAATCGGCGGCGCCTATATTCGCCGCTAAATCATCATAGCTGAACACCTGATCGTAATCGTCTGCACCCCGGGGCGTGCGGCTGAAACCAATGATTTTCATGCCAAAGGCTTTGCACTTTTTCGCCAGCTCGCCGCCGATGATGCCCATGCCGAGAATGGCGACCGTCTTGCTTTGCAAAATCAAGCCCGGCCAACGCTGCCACTTATGGCTCCTTTGATTGTCCAGAATTTTGGGAAAATTACGGTTGAAGCTGAGCATCAGAAGGAACGCCATATCGGTCATTTGTGGGCCGTGGATACCGCGCATCGATGTCGTGATCGTGTCGGCTGATAATTCCGTGCGGTTGTTGATGCCGTCCATACCGGTGCCGAGCCCTTGAACCCAGCGGATGTTTTTATTGCGTTCGAAAATTTTGCCGTTCAGCTCGACACCGAAACCGATCAGGATTTCACATTCAAATGCCGCATCCGACGTATTTTTACCGCCCAGATCATAGGTAAATTTGACCTCGGGAAACATCGGCGCCAAAAGATCGCAGTATTCGTTGGCGTTAAACGCGACGAGGTGGGCTTTGACCGTCATCGCTGGGCCTCATGCAAAATCATAATCACTCTTTTTCACGCGTCTGGTTTTATAGCGATATTCTATCAAATGCCCCGGCCATTGGGTTGTCACCTTACCCGATGGGTCCTGGAAATAGGTATGGCAGTTGGCGTCCATCAACACGGTTTTGCCGATGCGCGCCTGAAGCTCTTCGTTATAGGATTTTTGCACATCAGCCCGCAAATTCATGGTTTTGGCGCCGCCTTGGACAAGGCCTTTGACGCATTTGACGATATAACGGGCTTGGTTTTCGAGCATGAAAATAATGCTCGATGCGGTGTTGGTATTGGGCCCGTACATCATGAAAAAATTGGGAAAGCCCGATACGGTGAGCCCCAAATAGGCTTCCGCCCCACCGGCCCATGCGTCGGTAATTTGTCTGCCGGCGATGCCGGTAATGTTCATGGGGTTAAGAAAATCGGTCGGCACGAAGCCGGTGCCGTAGATGATCGCATCCACATCCCTTAATTCACCATCGCTGGTTTTAACGCCGGTTTCCGTGATCGCTTGGACGGGCGTCGTTACCACTTCCACATTGGGCTGTTGCAACGCCGGGTACCAATCGTTGGATTGCAAAACCCGCTTGCAGCCGAAGCGGTAATCGGGCGTCAATTTGGCGCGCAAATCAGCATCCGGCACCTGGGCTTCCAGATATTTCATAAAGCCGGCCTGCACTTCGGCGGTTTTTTGCGTCGATATGCGGCGCCGGGCGACCATTTCAAACTGCCAATAAATGCAAAGCCGTTCCCAGCGGCGGGCCAGTTTGGTGCCGCCGTCCGGCGTGTGGTCGGGGATCATGCGCTGGGTCACATATTGGGGCGTGCGCTGAAAGAGATGCAGCTTGGCGACTTTCGGCTGGATGGCGGGCACGAATTGAACGGCGCTGGCGCCGGTGCCGATGACGGCGACAGTCTTGCCCGTCAGATCCAAGCCGTCGTCCCAATGGGCGGAATGAAACTGGGCGCCGCCGAATTTTTCGCGGCCTTCGATATCGGGGTAAGCGATCTGGTTGAAAAGGCCGACGGCGGAAACGAATAGGTCGGCTTCTATTTCTTCCCCGCCGCTGGTTTCGATGCGCCATTTACCGGTCGCGTCGTCGAAATTTGCGCCGGTGATTTCGGTGCTGAATTGGATATGTTCCATGACACCGTATTTGCGGGCGCAATGGTTCTGGTATTCCAAGATTTCGCTTTGGGTCCCGTAGGGCGCGCTCCACCGGTAATCCTGCTCGAACGAATAGGAGTAAAACCTGGATGGCACATCACACGCGGCGCCCGGATAATGATTGTCCCGCCAGACGCCGCCCAAATCGGCGGATCGCTCATAGATCGTAAAGTTATCGAAGCCGGCTTTTTTAAGCCAAAAGGCGAGGCCGATCGCGGCAAAGCCACAGCCGGCGATGGCTATTTTTGGCGTTTGATCCTTAGATTTGCTCACCAGCCTTATTTCCCCCCTGTTGTCCGCCCCGTTTGTAACCATTTTAACAGGTTTTTCGGAGATGCGAAGGGGGGGCTTTAGCGGGTCTAATTTATCCCTTCCAGAAGGCGCGGCTGAACACGACAATGATTGTAAGCACCTCTAACCTGCCGACCAGCATGCCGAAGGACAGAAACCACTTGGCGGCCGTCGGAATGTTTTCAAAGTTTCCGCTTGGTCCGACGATCGAGCCCATTCCAGGGCCGACATTGGAAATTGCGGTGGCGGAACTGGAC
>JABMOP010000588.1 GCA_013204125.1 Rhodospirillales bacterium
ATAACATCGTGATGGGTTTCGGCCTCGATCTCGTCGATGCGGGCAATCCGTTCCGGCGTGTAAGGTTTATTCCCCTTTTCCCACACGGCCTTGGCGGCCGCGGCTGGAATGACGCCCAACGCGGCCTGCGCATCGCACGCATGGGCCTCAATCTCGAACCAAATGCGGAGTTTATTTTCCGGCGCCCAAATGGCCACCATATCAGGGCGCGAATATCTTGGGATCATGTTCGAACTTTCTTAAAGGGGCTGGGTTTGTTGGCCCCTGATTTTTCAAGCCTCAACATATCAGGCCAAAGACGGCTTTTGAAGCCATCGCCCTGTAAATAACGCAAATTTCGTTTAAGATCACACGTTGGGGGAAGGACATGAGCGAATTTGGAATAGGACAATCGGCCAAGCGCGTCGAAGATGCGCGCTTCCTGACCGGGGCCGGGCGCTATGTCGATGATATTTCGCTGGGCCGCCAAGCTTACGCTTTTATCCTGCGCAGCCCGCACGCATCTGCCGATATCACATCCATCGACACCGCCAAGGCCGGCGTTGCACCCGGCGTGCTTCTGGTTCTCACCGGGAAAGACGCGGAAGAAGATGGGCTCGGCGGTATTCCCTGCACGCAGATGAAAGGCGACGGCGGCTGGTTGCCCGGCCACGCCACCCACCAGCCGGTGTTAACCTGCAATACGGTCCGCCATGTGGGCGAACGGGTGGCGCTGGTCATCGCCGAAACATTGGATCAGGCCAAGGATGCGGCGGAACTGATCGAAATCACTTACGCGCCCCTGCCATTCACCCTTTCGGCGCGGGATGCAGGCGCCGCCGATGCGCCGCAAGTTTGGCAGGACGCCGCCGGTAATATTTGCTTTGAAACCCAAATGGGCGATGGCGCGGCGGTGGAAAAGGCTCTTTCCGAAGCCCACTATGTGCAGAAATTGAGCCTCCATAATCAACGCATCGCCGCCGTGCCGATCGAGCCGCGTGCGACATTGGGCGCCTTTGAGCGCGGGCGCTTCACGCTTTATACCAGCTGCCAAAAACCACACACGGTGCGGCAAGTTTTGGCAAACGCCGTCTTCAGGCGGGCCGAAACGGACTTCCATGTGATTTGCCCCGATGTCGGCGGCGGCTTCGGCCTTCGGGGGACGGTCTATCCGGAAGATGCCTTGGTCTTATGGGCGGCTCAAAAAATTGGCCGCCCGGTCAAATGGACCGGCGAGCGGGCGGACGGATTTACCGGCGACACCCACGCCCGCGATCAGATGGATGTCGGCGAAATGGCGTTCGACGCCGATGGCCGCATTACCGGCTTCAAAGCCGCCCTGACCACAAATTTGGGCGCATATTTATCGGTTTCGGCATTGGTATCGACGCTTCGCGCCGCCGTCAATCTATCCAACGTCTACGCCATCCCGGCCATCCGTGTGAGCGCCCGGGCGGTATTTTCCCATACCATGCCAAGCGGCCCGTACCGCGGCGCCGGGCTGCCCGAAGCGGTGCATTTGGTGGAACGGCTGATCGACGAAGCGGCATCAAATTTGGGATTGGGCACGGCCGAAATTCGCCGCCGCAATCTCATTGCACCTGCGGCCATGCCGTATAAGACGGCGCTGCAATACACCTACGATAGCTGTCGGTTTGAAGAGGTGTTGGATCAATCGCTGGCCGGCGCAGGGTATGACGGCTTTTCCGAACGCCGCAAAGTATCCGAAGCAAACGGCAAATTACGCGGCATTGGTTTGGGCTTTTATCTGGTGGCCATCACCTCTTTCAGCGAACGCATGGAAATGCGTATCGACGCCAGCGGTCGCGCCACCGTCTTGGCCGGCACTTTTTCCTACGGCCAGGGGCACGAAACGGTCTATGCACAGATGGTATCGGAGTGGCTGGGCCTGCCCTTGGACCATGTGCGCGTGGTCCAGGGCGATACCGATGTGGTTGCCTTTGGCCGCGGCTCGTTCGGATCGCGCTCGATGACCATGGGCGGCAGCGCGCTTAAATCCGCCGCCGACGAAGTGATCGAAAAAGGCAAAAAAATCGCTGCCCATTTGATGGAAGCGTCTGCGGGTGATGTGTCGTTTGAAAATGGGAAATTCAGTGTTTCCGGCACCGATAAATCACGCAGCCTTGCTGAAGTCGCCGCCGCTGCATTTACGCCGGTCGGATTGCCGCCGGGATCGGGCGCCGGATTGGAAGCATCCGCGGTCTTCGAAGGGCCGTTCAATTTTCCAAACGGCTGCCACATCGCCGAGGTCGAGATCGACCCGAACACCGGGACCGTCGAAATTGCAAACTACACAGCCATCGACGAGATCGGCGTAGCGATCAATCCCAAATTGGCCGAGGGCCAAATACACGGCGGCGTCGTTCAAGGGCTGGGCCAGGCATTGTTCGAGGCGGTGCGCTTCGACGAGGCAAGCGGGCAATTGCTATCGGGCAGCTTGATGGATTACGCCGTGCCCCGCGCCGCCGACGTGCCGCGCATTGAAACGCAATTAATGAGCGCGCCCACCGGCAGCAATCCGTTGGGCGTCAAAGGCGCCGGCGAGAACGGCAGCCTCGCCGCGCCGCCGGCAATCATCAACGCCATTTTGGATGCGATTCGCCCGCTTGGCGTCAAAAAAATGGAAATGCCGGCCACGCCCGAACGCATCTGGCGCGCGATTAAGGGGGCAAGCGGCGTGGCCAAATAGACGTGAATCGGGCCGTTCGCATATAGAAGCTGGGGTGATTTAACGATTTACCCATAAATATAGGAATAAAACTGTGGGAAACCGCGCCTCTTCGATTGACGCAAATCTTTATAGGCATTACACTGGCACAGTCTCATGGCGCATAGCGATAAAAATTAGTTAGCCGATCATCAATTTTCTTCACAGCATTCACAGCAAAGGTGCATCACCATGAACAAGAACGAACTCGTTTCTGCCGTTGCAGACAGTACTGGCCTTTCCAAGGTCGATTCCGAAAAAGCGGTCGACGGTTTATTTGATGCAATTTCCGGTACATTGTCGAGCGGCGGCGAAGTCCGTGTCGTTGGATTTGGCACTTTCTCGGTTGCCGCCCGCAAAGCAACCACGGGGCGCAACCCCCGTACGGGTGAAGCGATTAAAATTCCGGCATCTAAACGGCCTAAATTCAAAGCCGGTAAAGGGCTCAAGCAAGCCGTGAATTAGACCAAGAATTTTTAAATCAATGCCGGCTGCGGAAACGTAGCCGGCATTTTTTTATTCTAGGGACCAATTAAATCACGTATGGTTTTCGGATCAGCATGATCGGCCCTGATCCGGCAATCGAACGAAACTGATCTTATGGCGCAGGCTCTCCGTAACAAAATTGCCGTTATTTCCAATCCTGTGTCGGGGTGTAGAGCAAGTCGCCGGAAACTCAATGAAGTCACCCAGGAATTACACCGCCTCGGTGTTCGGGTCGAGCTTTACGAAACGAAGGCCCGAGGAGATGCGGCTAATATCGCAAAATCCATCATCGACGAGAATTTTGATGCCATCGCCGTCGCCGGCGGCGACGGCACGATTAACGAAGTGGCAAACGCGATCATCGGCTCCCCTCTGCCCCTGGCGGTGATTCCCACAGGAACAATCAATTTACTTGCCAGAGAACTTGGCCTGCCCAAAGGAGCAAAAGACCTGGCGGAGATCATCGCCCGAGGACCGTCGCACCAGATATTCCCCTGCTATGCGGGAGACCATTTGTTCCTAGTCGTGGCAAGCGTCGGCTTCGATGCGCGCGTCGTAAACAATGTTTCTCTTTCTCTAAAGCGCGCCGTCGGCGTTTGGGCGTATGTCTTTGCCTCTTTTAAGCAATGGATCGGCGACAGCTTTCCCCCCTTGAAGTTGGAGATAGAAGGAAGGAGCAGCGCAGTATCCGGGTTGGTCGTCGCCAATGGTCGATATTACGCCGGTCCCTTCATGATAGCCGAGAAGGCATCGGTTTTCAGCCCAAAATTCGATCTATGCCTATTCACCGGGCAAGGCAGGTGGTCACTGATCCGTTTGATCGGCGCGATTGTTCGCGGCTCAATAAACAGTCTCGATCAGGTTGAGATTTTGCGGCCCGCATCTTTCACGATTTCCGGCCCGCCGGATGAACCCGTTCAGGCGGATGGGGATATCATCGGCCGCACACCCATTACCATAACAACCTCGCAAAAGACCCTTCATCTGATTACACCGGCGCCGTCCACACTTCAGGATATTTCTCGCAGGTGATTTCATCGCCGGCTTTGAGATCAGGCCCGCCTTCGTCGGTCGGCGCGTAAGGGCGCGGCTGCCAGCGGATATCATCGCCGGTAAAGCGCAAGCTGAGCGCGCGGCGGCGTTTATCGGCAGACGTATTGGGCCGGGCGCCGTGCACCATGCGCCCGTGAAATGCCAAGCAATCACCGGGGGCCAAATCCCACGATAAGATTTCGTACTTATCGGGCGCGCCGTCGATATCGGGAACCGGGCCGTCCAGGATTTCGGCATCATCTGGGGTATCGCCCAAACCGATCCGCACCGGCTGAAATTCTTTGCCCCACGCGTGCGATCCTTTGACGAAGCGCATTCCGCCATTATCTTCAGCCACCGGATCCAACGGCACCCACAAGGAACAGAACTGCCATCCGCCAAATTGGAAATAGGGCTGGTCCTGATGCCAATAGGTCGGGTTATCGGTGCCCGGTTCTTTAAACAAAAGATGATCGTCGATGAGATTGATGCGGCGGGACCCCATCAGGCGGGCGGCAATTTCGGCGGCGGGGGACGAGAAGATAAAGTTGCGGATGGCATCGTTGCGCTGAAACATGGCGTGGTCGGTGAAAAAACTTCCCGAAGTTTCGGCCGCATAATCCTTGGACAATGTGCCTGGATTGGTATGGGTTTGTTCGGCGCCGAGGCGCAATTGTTCGATCCATTTGGGCGCAATCACAGAGCGAAGGCGGGCAACGCCGTCGCCGCGCCACTGGCGAATGTCTTCGTCGCTAACCCCGATCGTTTGATCCGATGTCGCCATGTCCCTACCCAAATTTCCTAAATACGATTATACCTGATCGGGAGATTCAATTGAAGGCCGCCAGATGTATGGCATCAGCCACAACCATAAAAGCCCGGTGGCCTCAACGCCTAAGAGAATGGCAAAGGCGGTGCTGTAGCCTTCGGCGGCATATTGGCCGGTGGGCGATGCCGGCCACATATTAATGACCAACCCGACCCCCCATTGTGCGGCGAAGGCGATGACGAACACCAATAGATTAAGCGCGGTGTTGACGCGCCCGGCGAGCGCCGGCGGGAATACCCCGGTCAGGGCCGCGTAAACAAGGCTGCCCGCAGAGGCGACGGCGGCAAGGCCTATCCAAAGGGCCACCGGCCACGAGCCTAAATTCAAAATGACGGCCCCTTGGGCACAGAGAAACATCACCATGCCCGATATGGCGATGTTTTCCGGGCGCACGCCGAAGCGGTGGGCGCCGGCCGCGATCCATCCCATCGACAAATAGCCGACAGCCAGTGTGAAATAGATGAGAAACAATCCATCCGCCGCATCGGCGCGGCTCAAACCTCCGACATCGCGCAGCCATGGCCCGCTCCACAGGCTCAACAGGCCGATAGATACCCCTTGGGTCAGTACGCAAAATGGTGCCACCCGGATGAATCGGGGATGGCGCACGATGGTCGCAAAGCCGCGTGTTATTTGCACCAATGATCCGCCGCTGCGGTCCTGGTTCGGCTTTTGCGCCGGCACGACAAGGGCGATGATCGCCGCTGCCACCAGGGTCAGGGCGGCGAGCCAGAAGAACACGCCGCGCCAATCGGTAACGGCGAGCGCCGCCTCGACGGGGGTCGTCGCGCTCATCGCGCCGAGGCCGCCGACAGCGAACATGACACCGTTAGCCGCCGGCAAGTACTGCCGGGGAAGCCACTCGACAAACGCCTTGAACGCCGCCATCAAGCAACCGGAAACGCCGAGCCCGATCAGCGCCCGGCCGACGATCAACCCGTTCACGGTTTCCGCAAGGCCAAAAATAATCGCGCCCAAGGCGGCGAACAGCAGCAAAAGCGATTCCGTTGCGCGCGACCCATAACGGTCCAGCAACACCCCGAGCGGTATCTGGAAAGCGGCAAAGGTCAGCAAATAAACGCCGGTCAGCAACCCGAGACCGGCGGCATCGATACCGATATCGCGGACTAAATCTGGCGAAATAACAGCGTTGATGGTGCGGAACAGGTAAGACAGGTAATAGCCTGCGGCAAACGGCAGAAATAGGCGAAAGATGTGATGGACCATCGTTGGCGGCTGGGCGTTCACTTGGCGGCTCTAAATTTTAAGTTAACTGAATGTCCGAGGCGCGCCAGCATAGTGGCTTTTTTCGCGATTGCACTCTTTCAATGGGAAACCCAAATTGGAAATTGACACGGAAAATGACCGTGCCCGTTCAATTTAAATCAATGGACCAACGCAAAATTTTCCCGGTCATAAAATTCGCCGTCGTTGAAGGCGCTGGCGGCCGTTAAAATATCTTCCGGGTTGGCGGTTATGCCGGGGTAGCGAGCAACGCCGACGCGCGCCCTCACATGGGCCTCGGTCCGCGCGCCCACATCAAACGGCGCATTCATTGCCTGGATAATATCGCGGGCGCGGGCTTCGATGGCGCGGGGATTTCTGACATTGTTCAGCACAACCGCAAATTCATCTTTTCCGATGCGCGCCGCCAAGTCCGATTTCCGGATACACCCAACCAGCCGCTGGGCGGCGATTTGCAGTACCTTATCGCCCACTGGGCCGGCCAATTCATCGATGGCGGCATCCAACCCGTCCAGTTGGACGGAAAGGACGGCGATTGCATCGGGTTTGCCTTCAACATTGGTGATCGCCAATCGGAGGCTTTCAAGAAACGCCATCCGGTTTGCCAATCCGGTCAGATCGTCATGATCGGACACTCCGAGTGGGCGCTCGCCGCCCGAACGGCGGCGCACGTCATTTGTCTCGTCGGCGCCCTGAATTCGTATATGGTCGCGGCTTTCGCGCTCCAAATTGGCATGATGCATGGTCAATACGGTGCGCCGATGTTCGGATATATCGCGGGCCTGAACGACATAGCAATCAACGCCCAGATGCGGTGCCTTCCTGACCGTGACATGGGCATCAAACTGAATGCCGTCGAGGCTCAAAAGTTTGGCGGGTATCAACGTCGATGCACGCGACAATTCGGGCAGCGATCTGCTGAAAAATTCGCTGTAATCGGGGTGGAACAGATCGGCGAGTGAGCGCCCGGCAAGCTTGGATTGATCCGCAGCGCGCAGCATTTGAAGGCCGGTCCTATTAACAAAGGAAATAAGCCCGTTCTCGACGACACAGACCAGGTCGAGCACATTATCCACCAAATGACGGAATTTATCTTCACTGCGTTTAATGACTTCCAATCTTCCGAGAGACCCGCTCATATCTTGGGCCGTCAGAACGACTGTATCGGGGGAAATTTCACGCGCCCATTGGGCCCGCATATTAACGCTGGCCGAGCCCGCTTCAGCGGTTCTCATGCGCGCGGAAAACGGCTCCCTGGTTTCCAACATGTGGCTAACCATGGCGTCCGTAAAGCCGGCAAACTCGGAAGTGAAAAATTCGGCCAAAGGGTGACCGGGTGCGGCAGCCTGATCCAGGCCGAGAAATTCCGCGCCGTTCACATTCATAGCACCGATCACGCCGCCTTGAACCACGCAGGCCAAGCCAGGATAAAAATTGAGCATTTGGGGAAGAGCGCCGGCGGTGAACCGCGCGCCCTTTATGCGGCGTTCAGATTTTGGGGTGGCGCCCGCCCTTTTATCAGCCCTGTTGCCGGCAGAATTGTTATTCATTATGTCCCACACACCGTATTTTTTATTTGCTAACCATATCTGGGGTCCGCCGAATGTGTTTTCAACGTGATAATAGGTAAATTTTCAATGATCTTGATTAACCACTGGCGTTCCGTCACGATCGATCAAAATTTGAAGTGAATGGTCAATTTTTAGGCTGAAAAAGAGACACCGGGGAACCTCCAAATGACAGTAAATGTGACGCCGCTGACACCCATTATTGCCGCCGAGATTACCGGACTTGATTTGGCAAAACCGTTGGACGGCGAAACCGTGGCCCAGCTCCGCCAAGCGTGGCTCGAACATCTCGTCCTCGTCTTTCGCGGGCAATCGCTGACGGAGCCAGAGCAAATTCGCTTTGCCACCTATTTTGGCGAGCCTACGGAAATCAACCAAAAGGACAATCTGGACCGGCGGCCGGACGCCGACCCCAGGATCATGCTGGTCAGCAATATCCGCGAGAACGGAGAACTGATTGGCTCCCTTCCCGGCGGCGAATTGCAGTTCCATTCAGATTCGGCCTTTGTCGAGCGCCCCTTGATGGCGACTGTGCTCTACGGCGAGATCTTGCCAAGCCGGGGCGGCAATACGGTATTTTCCAACATGTATGCGGTTCTAGATGCCTTAGAGCCGGAAATCAGAGACCGCCTGGAAGGTCGCCAAGCCAACAATGTGTTCGATTTTGTAACGCAAGTGAAAACCGGCAAGCTGGACCCGGAAACATCGGTCCATGCCTGCCATCCGGCGATCCGCACTCACCCCGAAACCGGGCGCCGCGCCCTTTACGTCAACCGGCTGATGACCGAGGAAATTTCGGGTCTGCCGACCGGCGAAAATGATGCCCTGCTCACCCAATTATTCGACATGATCGAGCGCGAAGAGTTCCTCTACAGCCATGTCTGGCAGCTGGGCGATCTTATAATGTGGGACAACCGCTGCACCCAG
>JABMOP010000589.1 GCA_013204125.1 Rhodospirillales bacterium
AGAGCACACTGTTTCAAAAATTTCCAATGTTTTCAGAAGACCATCATGCGGTCGAATTTCTGTGTGATTATCTTCGCTTGCTGACCTTGGGGGCCTCGACGTCGCACGAAGTCGAAGCGGTGATGGACCAAGAGTTGGAAACCCATCACACCGAGCAACATAACATTTCCGGCGCTATGACCGTTATGGGTGACGCCTTTCCGGCGCTTGGTATTGTTGCTGCGGTTTTGGGCGTTATTCACACAATGGGATCGATTACCGAGCCACCCGAAGTTCTTGGTCATCTGATTGGCGGCGCCCTGGTTGGTACTTTCTTCGGTATCCTCATGTCCTATGGTCTTGTCAGCCCAATGGCGAAGTCACTGGAAAATACATTTTTTGCTGAATCCAAGTATATGGAATGCATAAAGGTCGGCATCATCGCCCATATGCAAGGATATGCGCCGCAGGTTTCCATCGAATTTGCGCGAAAGGTTTTGACCAGTGATGTGCGCCCGAGTTTCGCCGAAACCGAGGAGCACATCCAAAATATTCCGCCTGATGCGGCCTAAACCAATGGTTGGGATGGACAATGGCTGACGGTATTTCTGGCGCCGGCGCGGTTTTTATCAAACGCGTAAAAAAAGTCGAAGGCGGCCACCATGGTGGCGCCTGGAAAATTGCCTACGCCGACTTTGTCACTGCCATGATGGCATTCTTCCTGCTGTTGTGGCTTTTGAATTCGGTTACCCAGGAACAACTCGAAGGCATTTCCAATTACTTCGCGCCGGCGAGCGTTGCCGCGACCACCAGTGGCGCCGGTGGTGTGCTTGGCGGCCAAACCTTAACGGAGGAAGGCTCGGAAGTAAGCGCGCGGGCAAAACCAACCGTGAGCCTCGAATTACCGCCGCCAAAAACCGGACTTGGCGGTGAAGACAGTTCGGAAACCCAAAAGCCGGAGTCCGAAGCCGAAGATAAGAAAGAGGAAACGAGTGAGGCCACGCCTGAAAGCGTGACCGAAGCAGCGATTAAAAAGCTCGAAGCAAAACAGTTCGAAGATGCGCAGGAAGAGCTAAAAAAGGCGCTCATCGAAACTCCCGAAGCGGCAAAGCTCAAAGACAGCTTAATGGTGGATGACACCCCGGAAGGCTTGCGCATCCAAATTGTCGATCAAGAAGGTTTGGCCATGTTTGCGAGCGGTGGCATTGAGCCCCTGCCCCGTGCGCTTAGGCTGTTGCACCTGGTAAAAGATGTGATCGATAAAATGCCACAGAAAATATCCATCAGTGGGCATACTGATGCAACCCGGTTCGGATCCGGCGCGGCTTATACCAATTGGGAGTTATCGGTGGACCGCGCCAATGCCGCCCGGCGCGCACTTCGCGATTTTGGGTTGCCGGTCGAGCGGCTGTCTTATGTGTCCGGTAAGGCGGACACCGAACCGTTGCTCAAAGATGATCCAACAAATGCCCGCAATCGTCGGTTGAGTATCGTGTTGCTGCGCGGATCATCCCACGAAGGACCAACGGTCGAGGTCCAAGAAGGCAAAAACGGCCCAACCCTCATAATTCAAGATGCCAAGCCGGGCGCCACGACGGGCGGTAAGAGCGCGCCAAGTAAAGCTAACAAAGCTGGCGCCAAGCCGGCTCCATCGGGGACGGCCCCGGGCAAGGTTGGGAACATTCCACCTCCTCTCTCGGAACAAGGTGGTAATATTCCCGCCAAAGAGATAAAAGATCCCGCGATAGATCGCTTAGCTGGGCCGAAAATCGGCAAATAACTTGGACGCTAATCTTAGACATGAAACACAACCTCACCAGTCGGCCGACGCAGTTTTTCGTGACTGCGCCTTTGCCGTGTCCGTATTTATCTGGCGAAACGGAACGGCGCATGGTTGCCGATCTGAGCGGCCGGAATGCTTCGTCTTTGCATGATACGTTGTCGCGGGTTGGTTTTCGCCGTAGCCACGGTTTAATTTACGCGCCCATTTGTCAAAATTGCTCGGCCTGCCGGGCTGTGCGCACCGTGGTAGATGAGTTCCGGCTTTCGTCATCGCAAAAGCGTGTCATGAACGTCAATCAAGATGTGCGCGTGGACATAATGGCACCCAAGGCGACGACCGAGCAGTTCGATCTATTTTCTCTCTACCAAGGCACGCGCCATTCGGGCGGCGATATGGCGACCATGGATTTTTACGACTATCAGGCGTTGATCGAAGAAACGCCGGTAGAAACCGTTGTTATAGAATTCCGGGACGGCTTGGACACGTTGATCGGCGCTTGCTTGATCGATCACATGAGTGATGGGCTTTCTGCGGTCTATAGCTTTTTTAATCCGGAACATAAGCGGCGTAGCCTCGGCACGTTTATGATCCTATGCCTGATTGAGCGGGCAAAGAAATTGGGACTATCCTATATCTATCTCGGCTATTGGATCGATGGCAGCTCAAAAATGTCCTATAAGCAACGCTTTGAGCCGCTGGAATATTATACGCCCGAAGGCTGGGCCGGAATGCAGATCGAACCGACCTCGTCAAAGGCCGCGGAATGTTAATTTTGATCTATTGCGCCAATACTAAAAGTCCATATAATTTAGATAGTTAAACCCCGCGGGACGAAGCGCCCAAGTTTGGCGCCGAAATATTCCTGCGGCAGAACATTTCGTTGATCCAAACAGGGGAGACAATTCCATGAAACGTCGTCAATTTATTAAAAGCGCTGGTGTTGCCGGTCTTGCAACGGTTGCTGCCGCATCATCTTTTCCTAAACCCGCTTTATCGCAAGGCGCTAAGCAACTCAAAATGGTGACCACCTGGCCTAAGAATTTTCCTGGCCTCGGCACCACTGCCCAAAGCCTCGCGGACAGCATTACAGCTATGAGCGGTGGCAGTCTGTCGGTTAAAGTATTTTCGGCCGGTGAACTTGTCCCGCCGTTCGAATCTTTCGATGCCGTGTCCAGCGGCACCGCTGATATGTACCATGG
>JABMOP010000590.1 GCA_013204125.1 Rhodospirillales bacterium
GCCGTATTTGAACAGACGCGCTTCGCGTGTCCACAAATCCATAATGCCGCCGTCGTTGACCAGATTGTCGGAAATACTTTGGATAAAGCAGGCGTGGGGTTGCGGGTGCTCATAAGCGGATTCGGATTTGGTCAGCTTGCCGGTTTTATAGTCGACATAATGATGCCCTTGGGACGGTCCATCTATGCCATAGGCCCAGTGGAGCCCGGTATTGAACCATTGCGGCGAATTTGGCGCGCACATCTGGTTGCACAGCATGAAGCACATCTCGTCGTAATAGGCGTGGGCATCGTCTTCGGAATCAAAATAACCGCCTTTCCAGCCCCAATAGGTCCATGTGCCGGCAAGCCGGTCGAATATCTGCTTTGCGGATGTTTCGCCGCCGAAACGTTCATCTTCACCTAACAGTGAAAGGGCGTCATCATCGGGCACATTGCGCCAAAGCCAGGAAGGAACGGCGTTTTCTTCAACTTTTTTTCGTTTGGCGGGAACGCCGGCTTTGCGAAAATATTTTTGTGCCAAAACATCACAAGCAACTTGTGACCAGTTTGACGGGACTTCTATGCCAACATGGCTAAACACGACGGATCCGTCGGGGTTCCGTATTTCACTGGATGTCTCCCGAAATTCCATATCGCCGTATGGGCCGGTTTCTACAGTCGTAAAATATCGTTGTACTCGCATAAATCCCCCGAAATTCCGGCAACACCGACTGGCTGACCCTCGTTGAGATCCGCTCAGCCTCCCAGGCCGGCTACTATTGTAAATACAAATCAAAACTTCATGCACCAGATGTTGTGGCGTGCACGCGTAATGAGCGGCAAATCTAGCCTAGGTAAAATACCAGGGCAATAGATATTAACAATATATAGGGGGAAGCCCGTGCCGGTAATACAATACCTTGTAATTTGGGAGTAATGCCGGGCAAAATTCTTGCGTTTACAACACCTTAGCAATGCCGGTTCACAGGAATTATCACCAGGTAAAAGATAAAAATAAATTACTTATTTCAATAACTTGAAGGACTTATCCACAAGCAAAGATGAAGTTGAAATCGCCAAAATAAATCGCAATTTTTTGCACATAGTTCTGAATTTTACCCGACCGTGGGATTTACTCCGGGCTAAAGGTGCAATTTTTCCAGTTCTCTTTTGACCGATTCGAAAACGCTCTTCCAATCTCCCGGATTGGGCTGTCTGAAGGCGCGAATGCTTGGATACCAAGGGTTTTTCCCCCTATCTTCCCGCCATCTCCAATCGGCGCAGCGTGCCAACAACAAAAAGCATGGTTTTCCCATCGCGCCCGCCAAATGGGCGGTTGCCGTATCGATGGTAATAATCAAATCCAGTGCCTGGAGGAGAGCAGCGGTATCTGCGAAATCAGTAATTTGAGCGGAAAGGTCTATAATTTCATCGTTTTCAGCCCAATTATTGCTATTTTGACTCATATTCCCGGTTTGCAGGCTATAGCAAGCAACGCCGCTCATTTGAATAATTTCGTCAAAATTATTAATATCGCAGCTTCTATTGCGGTAAGGATCTTGAATATGCCGTTGACGGCCCGCCCAAACGATACCAATTCGCGTCCGGATGTTCTCATCTCCTGCAGGCAGATTGCTCAAAATCGCCGGCTGGGCGCTTAAATACGGCATAATATGGGGTATAAAAGGACTTTCCTGCCCAAGAATCCGCGGCAGGCTTAAGAGTGGCGCATGGACATCATGTTCTGGAATTCCATCATCTAAGGAAGAGATATGATGTAACCCAGGCGCGCCCTCCAACAAACGAATCAGCTCCTTTTGGCAGACAAGCGCAACGGTGCCGCCGGATGCGGCTACCAGCGGCGCATAACGCACAAATTGTAGTGTGTCGCCGTAACCCTGTTCAGCGCGCAATAATATGATTTTGCCGTCAAGTTGGCTGCCATCCCAAAGCGGTGAATTTAAGGGCAGCTTGGTTAATTGGTTCGACGGGTTTTTCCAGCGCCACTCATATTCGGCCCACCCGGAGCTATAACACCCCAATTGGAATAATGTTTGAGCCAAATTTTCATGAGCTTCCGCAAAATCCGGTGCGCAGTCGATTGCGCGCCGAAATGCCGCTTCCGCTTCACGCCACTCATTCATAATATAATATGCCGTTCCCACCGAATTATGGATGATCTCGGATCGTTGGTCTTTGAGCGCAGTGTCCTGCAGGAGTTCCAAGGCATCTTCCGGCCGGCCGCATCCGAGATAGGCGTTGGCTAAATTAATGGAAATTCCAATCTCGTCTGGTTCATGCGCATAAGCAGGGGCCATCAATTCGACGGCACCACGCGAATCACCTTGTTGATCAAGCAACCGGCCGCGATTGGAGGCAGAAGGAACATGGAGCGGGTCTAATGCGATGGCCTTCTTATATGCCTCAAGTGCGTCATCAATAAATCCCATCTGTTCCAGAGATACACCATAAGAATGATGGGCCGCTGGAACATCGGCCAGTAATTTGCTTGCCGTTTCGGCATGGTGGAGGGCGTCCGAGGGGTGACCGAGAAACCTTAATACACGGGATAAATTATGATGTGCGACACCAAAATTCGGCGATGAAGACAAAATTTGTAGGTAGAGTTTGGCCGCGTCTTCCAGGCGGCCTTCCGCTTCCATCGCATTGGCGCGGTCGATAATTTCCTGGCTTGTATCACTCATCGTCAAGACCAATATTAATGTTTGGATTATATGGCGCTTGTAAAGTTACGACCGTCAAGTTTGTTGCCGCTTTGATGGGGTGGACGGCCCGTCCACTTGGTGCCATATTGTGCGCCTTCAACACCAAGCCCTATGGACGCAAATGAGCCTCGGCACCTGGATTTACACGTTAGTGAATGGAAAACTTGTTGGAAAAGACGAGTTTGGACATCGTTATTACCGTGGTATGGGGCGCAAACTCCACGGTCGCGAGCGTCGCTGGGTCGTCTATAAAGGCATCGTAGAAGCATCCAAAGTGCCGCCCGAATGGCATGCGTGGCTCCATCATATGGTAGAAGACCCGCTGACCGAAGAAGCTGCAACGGCAAAAGACTGGCAAAAATCACACCTGCCTAACCTCACCGGAACCAAAGCCGCGTACCGCCCGCAAGGGCACGATTTGCGGGGTGGTGTCCGGGCGCCGGCAACTGGCGATTATGACGCCTGGACGCCTGATTAATTTAATACGATTTGGATTTATCTGATGAGTGAAGACGTTCGAAATATCATTGTTGGCGGGATCACCGTTTTTGTTCTGGTGGTGATCGGCGTGGCGTCATTTTCCTCCAGCAAGATCGAAGCCTCGAACGGCATATCCATTAACGCAGTGTTCAACCGAATCGATGGTTTGCAAAAGAGAGATGAGGTCAGGATCGCCGGAATTAAAATCGGCGAAGTAACTTCCCTGACGCTCGGCAAAGGATTTTCCGCGACCGTTGGTCTTAATATTGAAACAGATGCAAAAATCCCAACCGATTCTTCTGCCGCGATCCATACGGAAAGTCTCTTTGGGTCGAAATTTATCGTCATTGAACCGGGCGCCGCCGATGGTTTTGTTGCGGCTGGAGACACTATCGATCTGACACAAGACTCGATCGTCGTTCAAGATCTTCTTGAATTGATAATTGGCGAAGCAAAGGCAAATCAAGCAAAAATGAAAGCCGCGCAAAAATAACAACGATCACGCTGCGGGCAACGTTAGGAGCGATTTTATGCGACGAAATTTGGCGGAAACCGTGATGGGCGGCGTTGTTTTGTTGGTGGCCGCCTGGTTCTTATATGTTTTCACCACAACCGCTCAGGTAAAAACCAAAGCTGGCTATGAGCTAACGGCTAAATTTACCGACACCGGCGGGTTGCAGCCTGGCTCAGATGTGCGGATAAGCGGCATTGCTGTCGGCTCCGTTACTGCAAATAGGCTTGATCCGAAAACCTACGAAGCGATTGTCAGTCTTTCCATTCGGCCCGGCGTTAACGTTCCCAAAGATACCGTGGCGACCATTGCCAGTGCGGGACTGATCGGCGGTAATTACATTCGCTTGAAGCCGGGGAGATCAAAAGAGATTTTGGCCGCCGGCGCGCCTATTACCAAGTCCGAAGATTTTCGATCTCTTGAACGCCAAGTTGGGGAAATTATCTTTCTGGCGACAGGCGGGAATGGCAAAAAAGACAAGTAGTCCTGATAATCCAAACGATAATGGTGCCGCTCAGCGGTGGGACCCCACCCTTTACAGCAAAAATGCGCGTTTTGTATCCGATCTAGGGACGCCTGTTGTCGATTTATTGGCGCCAAAGGCGGGCGAGAGGATTCTCGATCTTGGATGTGGCGACGGCGTACTAACCCAGCAAATCGCTGACATCGGTGCCGAGGTTCTGGGTGTGGATTCCAGCTCGGAACAAATAGCCGCTACCCGCGCCCGGGGTCTGGACGCGGAAGTTCTCAGTGGCGATACGCTTAATTTTGAAAATGAATTTGATGCCGTTTTTTCCAACGCCACGTTGCATTGGATCAAAGACCATAAGGCGGTACTGGCCGGAGTGTGGAGGGCGCTTCGAACGCCGGGCCGATTTGTTGCAGAATTTGGTGGTCATGGTAATGTTGGATCGGTTCGAGGCGCCCTTTATAAAGCCTTGGAGCGACGGGGCATTGATGCTCGGGCGTTTGATCCGTGGTATTTCCCTAGCCCTGAAGAATATGGCGCGCACCTGAAAGCGCAGGGGTTTCGCGTGGATTATTTGGAATTAATTGATCGGCCGACCGCGATACCTGGCTCGTTGTCCGATTGGCTGGATGTTTTTGCGCTGAGCTTTTATTCGGCGCTGCCGGCATCCGAGTTAGGTTCCCTAAAAAGCGAAGTGGAAGAGGACGTTCGGCCCTTACTTGCCGACGACCAGGACCGCTGGACGGTTGATTATATACGTTTGCGGTTTGCCGCATACAAAGACAATGGCTGAAGAAATATCCCAAAAACCGATCCACCGATGCCTCCGGTTTGGGAAAAACACGGCCTGGCTTCTATTTTTTATCGGCAGCGTTTCAGCCGCAAGCGGCGCCTGCGCAGAAGTCTTTGGCGTTGCCGTCTTGCAAGCGTTGGATAAGGTGACAGCCAGGGTCTCAACTTTTGAAGTACCAATCAACGCCACCGTGAAATTCGGCACCTTGGAAATAATGGCGCGCATCTGTGATAAACGCCCACCGGAAGAGGCACCTGAAAGTGCTGCATTTTTGGATATTTGGGAAGCCCGCCCCGGTGAGCCGGCAATCAGTGTTTATCGAGGGTGGATGTTTGCATCAAGCCCGGCGCTCGCCGCTATGGAGCATCCGGTTTACGACGTTTGGGTACTTGATTGTAAAACGGCGCCGAGCGCTTCGGATGCTTCACCTAAGGGTAAAGTGGAATGAAAAACCGCATCCCTTGCCAGCGCTTTATCTAAAAGAGTGTGATAATCTTCGCGCGGTATTTCCAGGGCGCCGAAACGTTGCAGATGCTCGGTAACGAACTGCGTATCCAAGAGCGTGTAGCCGCCATAATTTAGCCGCGCAACCAAATGAACGAGTGCCACCTTGCTTGCATCTTTAACTCTGGAAAACATGCTTTCGCCGAAAAAAGCGCCTTGTATCGATACGCCGTACAAACCACCAACCAGGCAGCCGTCCAGCCATGTTTCGACCGTATGAACGAAACCCATGGAGTATAGTTTCACGTAAGTCTGCATGATCTCTGCATTGATCCAGCTGTCTTGGCGGTCATCGGCCGGCGCCGCGCACAAGCGGATAACGCCGTTGATATCACTATCAAATTTTACCTCAAACTTATTTTGGCGGATCGTCCGGCGCAGGCTGCGCGGCACATGAAACGCATCAAGCGGAAGTACGCCCCGCATTTCCGGATCGACCCAAAACAATTCCGGATCATCGCGCCCTTCGGCCATTGGGAAAATGCCGGCGGTGTAAGCGCGAATGAGCAATTCGGGGGTCAACCGTATTTGTTCGTGCCGTTCTTTTGATCCGCTCATGAGGTACCTGCAGTTCCCAACCCAGCTGAATTTTAGATATTGGGTGGGTGTGACCCAAATCCAATGTTTTCGCAATGATACAGGCTGAATTGCGGAAACCGGCGTTATTTGTCGCCTAATATTCCAGCGGCGGCGTCGAGCGCCAACCTGTACCCGTAGGCACCAAACCCGCATATGACGCCAACGGCTGCTTTGGATATGTATGATTCTTGGCGGAACGGCTCTCTTTGAAAAATATTGGACAAATGCACCTCGATAACCGGCAGGCCGGATGCCTGGATCGCATCCAGCAAGGCAATCGAGGTATGTGTATAGGCACCGGCATTGAGGATCGCCGCGTCGGCGCCGCCGCCGGCGTTCTGTATCCATTCAACCAGTTCACCTTCATTATTTGATTGGCGAAAATCGACTTTTAATCCGAGCTCGTCGCCAAAATCGGTGCATAGCTTTTCGATATCAGCCAGTGTTTCATGCCCATAGATCTCCGGCTCCCGCGATCCCAGCATGTTGAGATTTGGGCCATTTAATATCAAAACTGTTTTGGCCATTTAGGTTTTCTTTCCAATTTCACATTAGAATAAAAGTACCATGGCAACCTAGCTGCGCCGGATGAACGAAAAATTAACCGAGGATTTGAACCGGTTGCAAGGCTGCATCTGGAAGCACATAATTATAGCAGAGAATTTCAAGAAAAATGATGGATGATTTGATGAACTTAATCATTAATGGCGAAGAGAAGGCCGTAGTGGCGCCGATGACTGTTACCGATCTGCTTGGCAATTTGGGGTTGGACCAGCGAAAAGTCGCGGTCGAATGTAATCGGGAAATCGTGCCGAAATCTTCCTACGCAGCGGTTGGATTGAACGACGGCGACAAGTTGGAAATTGTCCATTTTATTGGCGGCGGCGCGCCGGAAGGTGCGGGGCCACAGCCCAACGATGATACATTCGAAGTCGCCGGCCATGTTTTTCGCTCCCGCCTAATCGTCGGCACCGGAAAATATAAAGATTTCGAAGTAACCGCAGCCGCGATCGAAGCATCCGGCGCCGAAATGGTGACGGTTGCCGTTCGCCGCGTCAATGTTTCCGATCCCAGCCAGCCGATGCTGGTGGATTTTGTGGACCCTAAAAAATACGCCTACCTTCCGAATACGGCGGGGTGTTTTAATGCCGATGATGCAGTGCGCACTTTGCGTCTGGCGCGCGAAGCCGGCGGCTGGGATTTGGTAAAATTGGAAGTTCTCGGCGACGAAAAGACTTTGTATCCGAATATGATCGAAACTTTAATTGCTGCCGAATTGCTTTTGAAAGAGGACTTTAAGGTGATGGTTTATTGTTCGGACGACCCAATTTTGGCCAAAAAACTTGAAGACATGGGCTGCCATTCGATCATGCCATTGGCAGCGCCGATTGGTTCCGGCCTCGGTGTTCAAAACCCGGTCGGCATCCGGTTGATTGTCGAACAGACCGAAGTACCAGTGATCGTCGATGCCGGCGTCGGTACTGCGTCCGATGCGGCAATTGCGATGGAACTCGGTTGCGATGGGGTGTTGATGAATACAGCCATTGCCGAAGCGAAAGATCCGGTTCGAATGGCGCGGGCGATGAAACTGGCTGTCGAAGCAGGCCGTTTGGCGTATCTTGCCGGGCGGATGCCCAAAAAGAAGTATGCCGATCCGTCATCACCGTTGGCCGGTCTTATTTGAACCGGCGGGCGAGGGGCGCGGTCCCTTGAATTCAATACGCGAATTACTGACTGAAGCGCAAAGCCATCATCATTCCGGGCGTCTCCATGATGCCCAGGCTCTCTATATTGAAATCATCGAGCAAGATCCTGTTCATGGCGATGCATTGAATCTTTTGGGCACAGTACTGGCGCAACGCGGCGAAGTTGAAAACGCGGTCACGTTTTTACGCCGCGCGACCCGGGCTGAACCGGATGTTCCTAACTACGCCTGCAA
>JABMOP010000591.1 GCA_013204125.1 Rhodospirillales bacterium
CGAATTGGCCGCGATCATGGAGCGTACTGCAGGCGGCGCGCCCGATTATAGCGTCGAAGCCGAAGGCTCTGTTCGTCATACGGTTTGGACTATTGGCGATGCCGGCGATATCGCCGGCGTGACATCCGCCTTTGACCGTCTGGGCGTCATTTATATCGCCGACGGCCACCATCGGAGCGCGGCGGCGGCGCGGGTTGCGGCCCGGCTTCGCCAAGGCGACGCAATAAATGAGGCCGACCCATTTGAAAGATTTCTCATAGTCAGCTTCCCCTACACGGAAGTGCGCATCTTGGATTACAATCGCATCGTGCGCGATTTAAACGGGCTAAGCGTCGATGAATTCTTAAAGAAAATTTCCGGCGCTTTCGAAGTGACGCCTGTATCGGGCGCCGCCAAGCCGGACCAAGCGGGCCAATTCGGCCTTTACGTGGATGGCGCTTGGTATGCGTTGAAAATCAAATCAATGCCGCCTTCGGATTTATCGCCTGCGGAAAAATTGGATATTTCTATCCTAACCCGCGCGCTCTTAGAGCCGGTTCTCGGCATCGGTGATCCGCGCGTCGATCCGCGCATTGATTTCGTCGGCGGCATTCGCGGCATGGCCGAGTTGGAGCGCCGCGTCGATGGCGGCGAATGGGCGGCGGCGTTTGCGCTTTATCCGACCAGCCTCAGTGATTTAATGGATGTCGCCGATGCCGGTCAGGTGATGCCGCCCAAAAGCACTTGGTTCGAGCCCAAGCTTGCCGATGGATTGATCTCGCTGCCCCTCGATTAGGGCGTCATTTCAAAAGATTGTCGATGCAGTCGTCGGTGGTCCGCACATCACCGAAACTTTGCCATACCGTGGTCAGCCCGGCCAGATGGTCTTCATCGTATCTTGCGGCGTTGGCGTCGGAGACCATGGCTACCCGGTAGCCGATCATCATGGCGTCGCGTGCGCTGGTTTCGCAGCAGAAATTGGTGGCTGTTCCGGCGATTAACAAATTTTCGATACCGCGTGCTTTCAATTGCCGGTCGAGATCGGACGAGTCTTGGACAAAGGCGCTGAAACGCGATTTCCGGGTGACGACGTCGCCGTCTTCGACGACCAGGTCAGGATAGAGCTTGTGACCCTCGGCGCCTTCGGTAAGTCCGTCCTTATGCGCCTTCATTTTATCAGCTGTAAAAAAATAATCATGATAGATAGGCCAGTTGCTTGGTCCGCCCGGCGCGTCCGCAACGGTGAGCATTACCCAAGATACGATACCGCCGAGGCTGCGCACCCGATCGGCTAGACGGTTGATATTGGGGCATATGCTGCGTGCGGTTTCGACCTCGGCGACGAAAAAATTCTGCATATCGATCACCACCAGCGCCGTTGTTTTCGGCTCGAAATGATCGAAGACGTTCAATTTCCCCCGTTTCGCCAGGATGCGCTCGATGACATAGCCCGGTATTTCAACGTTATGAGGCATGCGAATTTCCCTTCGGCGCCGATTGAATGAAGCCACCGACCAGATTTGTCATCAATATTTCCATTTGTGCAAATCTCAAATCGAACAAGCTTACAAAATATGGCGTTTTACCTGCCGGTTCTTCGTTCTATGATCGGGCCAAGGTATATGAATTCGAAGGAGCGGATTATGGCAAAAGGAAAAGTGATCGGGCCTGACGGCGGCAATTTATACGAGCGGGCCAACGATATGTTCGTCAAAGTAACTGCCGATGACACAGGCGGCGCCTACGAAGTCTGCGAAGAAAGATGCCCGCCGGGTTTTGCATCGCGCAAGCACATGCACACCCAAAACCACGAAACATTTTATGTCCTGAAAGGCGGCGCGACTTTCATCTTAGGTGATGAAACCCATCAAGGCACCGTCGGCTCGATGTTTCATATTCCGCCCGGCATCCCTCATCAGGTGATTGCCGGCGAAGACGGCATTCACATGCTGATGGTCTATAGCCCCGGCCAGACCGAAGCGATGTTCACTGAAATGACGGCGCTAAGCGCCGAAGAGCGCGCCGATTTCGAAACCGGCAAAGCGGTGGCGGCAAAACACAACACGGTCTGGGTTGAAGAGTAAAAGCGATTTAGTGGCGGGCGCGAATCTTGTTATAGAACCAAGCGAACAGAAAACCGCCGATAAAGCCTTCGGCGAAGGCCCAGACGGCGCCGGCAATGGCGCCGACGAAGGTTGGCTCGAAGCCGATGAATATCGACGATAGAACCTGGGCTGCCAGCCCGCCCCAGCCGAGGGCAGCGGCGGAAATGCCGAGCAGAAACACCAAAATGGCAGCCGTCAGACCGAGCGCCAATCCAAAGCTGATAGCACCCAGTTCAAGCCTGGTTACGGGTGGCGCGGGCGCCGGTGCCGGCACGGGTGCCGGCTCGTTCGCGTGTTCGTCATTCATCGATTTAAGACCCCAAAAG
>JABMOP010000592.1 GCA_013204125.1 Rhodospirillales bacterium
CATCTCCACACGGACGAAAGCGTGACGCAGTCACTGGCACAAGTCAGCGATCAGATCGCCAAAGTGACCGAAGAACGCCATTGGTATGCGCCCATTGATTTTGGCAACGGCATCACCGTCGGCGACTTCTGGAAGGTAGAGAGTGGAACAGGCCGCTGGGAATACCTGAACGGCGCGGTGCTGACACCCCTTCTCAAAGGCAAGCGGGTGCTCGATCTCGGTTGCAACATCGGGCTCATGCCGATGTTGATGCTGCGCGCCGGAGCCAGTGGCGTTGTCGGCGTGGAACTGCAAAAATTCAATGTTGAAACCGCACAGCTAATCCACGATATCTTTGAGTGGACCGATCAGAAAAGATACGATCTGCACGTCCATCACGGCAACATACTGGATGTCCTGGACCAGGATTTTGGCCGTTTCGATGTGACGACGGCCTATTGTTCGCTGTATTATGTCGAGGCTGACGAAATGGCGAAATTGGTCCGGCGCGCGGCTGAACTTTCCGACATGATGATCCTGCAAGCCAATATTGTGGCATTTCCCGACCCTGAGAAAAGTGCGCGTGCGCAAACGGAGTTCTTACGGCAATTGTTAATGAAGAACGGCTTCCCCGAGGTCGAAGTCCATGCCCCGAAAGATTTCCAGCGGCCCTTGCTGATCGGTCACAAATCCGCATCAATCTAAAACGGCGCGATTGCTTATTCAGCTCATTTACGCCATAAAATTGGAGCTCCATAATGAAATCCAGGGCTTGCTCAGAACCACAATGCTGAAGATTGCCCATCGCATAAATACGCCGGAGGCACTGGCCGCCACGCCGCGTGAATTCGGCGTGGAAATGGATCTGCATGCGCTAGGCGACCGCCTGGTGGTGCATCATGATGCTTTCAGCGACGGCATTGATTTCGAGGCTTGGCTGGACGCCTTTAACCACGCATTTGTTATCCTAAACATTAAGGAAGAAGGCATAGAGACGCGTGTCCGGGAGCTGACACTAGCACGCGGCATTGACGACTTCTTCATGCTAGATTTATCGTTTCCAGCCCTGATGAAAATGGTTCGTCTGGGTGAAACCCGCGTCGCGTATCGGGTCTCCGAGTACGAAGCGTCGAACGGCGCCCTTGCGCTCTCGGGCAAGCTTGATTGGATATGGCTTGATATCTTTCATGGTTTCCCCATCCCCACCAAAGAATATGGGGCCCTGCGTCAAGCCGGGTTTAAATTTTGCCTCGTATCGCCAGAATTACACGGCAGAAACCAAGCGGAAATTGCCACCATGCGGGCCTATATGGATGACGAAAATATCCAAATGGACGCAGTTTGCACCAAGTTGCCAGAGCTATGGTGATCGAGACGGTCTCAAGCCAATCTTTCTATGATGACAGCCAATTTCAGACAGCTTTTGTTCACCTGATTAAAGCGCGGGTGTCATTGAAGCAAACCGCGCTGATTGGGCACGTTGTGCTGGGAATTAGGCAGTGAAGGAATTGGAACATACATCCGAAGCCGCCCCCGGTGACCGACGCCATGGCATCCAAATTTTATTAGCCAGCCCGTTGCTTGAGCAGGTTTTTTTCATTCTCGTGGCAATCTGGGCGTTACTGATATTTTCCGCTTGGCCCCTCGCGACGGTACTTACCGCGGATTACGCCGTCGTGCCCCTTACCGGCATTGGCGAGGCAGCGTTTAGCACCGTGACAAGCTGGATGCCGCTTGCAGCGGAAACCGCGCGAGGCAACCTATTCCCGGCCACGCCATCGTTGGGTCAAGGCGCCGTGAGCTTTGGCTTTTACCCCTACATAACCCTTTGGATCCACGGGCTGACCATCGCGGTCTTCGGCTTGAAAGGCGCGGCTATCATCGGTGCCGCGGTCTGGCCGACCGCCACCTTCCTGCTGATGGTCGTGCTTTTCAGACGGTTTTTACCAAGGCGCTGGGCCTTCACCCTTGCTGCTGTCGGCTCCATAGCGTTCAGCGATTTACCACTTCGGGATTTCCTTTTCGGCATTGCACAGGGCGTCGGCTGGCAGGAACTTGGTGTTGCTGTAGCACCGGATTTGGCAGATTTCCCAATCCCTTCGCTCACCCTGACGTTATTTCTTATAACCCTACTGCTATCTCTTGATCGTAGACGGTTGAGCGTACGGCGGCTCACCTTCATCACTATTCTCTGGGCACTGCAATCCCAAGTCCACCCCGTCAACGCCGCGGTCGGTTTGATTTTCTGGTTCACACATTTTCCCTTTGAATTGGCGCGGCAGAATCGCGGGATGAAGATCTCCCAGCTACTGCCGCAATACGGTTTTCAAGCCATATTGGCATTGCTTATTGCCATGCCAGCAATTCTTGGTTGGTACGACTTGTCGAAGGTATCGCTCGATTTCCTTGGGCGTGGCCACACCATGCCTGTAGGGTTATTCGGCAGTTATTATTATTTTGCCTATTTTTTGCTGCCTTTGGGACTAATGGCATTGCTCTATGTCGTCACCCGGCTTGATTATTACGAGCTAGTGACCCGTTTCAGACCCATATATGCCCTAATGGCTGTTGAGTTTCTTTTGGTCAGCTTCAATTTGATAACTGGACGCGGCATCCCGGCGGAGAATCTTTTTTC
>JABMOP010000593.1 GCA_013204125.1 Rhodospirillales bacterium
AATCGCGATTTCACATTCACGCCGACCGTCATGTCCAAAGAACGGTTCTTGCTCGCCGGCGAATACCGGGGATTGCAGCGTAGCGGCCCCTTTAAAGCCCGCGCCAGCGCTACCTACGATTCCAATGACATTTTTCGGGGCCACATCGACGCGTCTGTCAGGCGTGACATGAACGATACATGGCGCTGGGGCGCGGACTTGCAACGATCCACCGACGATACCTACCTACGGCGGTACAGCCTGGGGTCGCAAAAATCATTGAATACAAGATTATACGCCGAAGCGTTTCAAAACCGCGACTACGCTATAGCCGATTCCTATCTATTCCAGGGATTACAAGAAAGCGACGATCCGGGCTCTACGCCGATTATTCTTCCGAGCCTCGAATTCAGTCACGTGGGAGAGCCAAATTCGAACGGTGTAAATACGACGTTTGATGCCAGCTTCCTGGCGATTACCCGCACCGACGGATTTGATACGCGGCGCCTTTCCCTTAAGGGCGGAATAAATAGGCCTTACTTCGGCCCAGCCGGTAATGTTCTGAATTTTTCGGCGACGCTTCGTGGCGACCTCTATCACGTCACAAGTCTTCCACTTGATTCAGGCTCCGGCACGAATACTGGGTTTGAAGGTCGAATTTATCCACAACTAAAAGCTCAGTGGAGGCTTCCCGTATCCAAGCGGCACGGACCGAATGTCACGGAAATGGTGGAACCGACCGTGGCGATCCAAATTAGTCCAAATTCCGGCAATTCTTCTAGTATTCCAAATGAAGACAGCATCGAACAAGAATTCGACGACACGAACGTTTTCGCTGAAAGCAGATTTACCGGGCTGGACCGTGTCGAAGGCGGCACCCAAATCGGCTATGGGGTAAAATGGGGAGTATTTGGATCCAAAGGCGGTAGCTCTTCGTTCTTCGTTGGGCAACGTTATCGTTTCCGAACCGACGATTCCTTTGCTGATGGCTCTGGACTTGAAGATAAATTTTCTGACATCGTGGCGCGCGTCCGCGTCAAACCTGGCAAAAACATCCAACTCGCATATAAAACGCGACTTAGTAAGGAAAATTTATCGCCGAACCGCACAGAAGTAAGCATCGCGGCTGGTCCCCCTGCGTTAAATTTCTCAACCGAATACGCATTTTTTGATCGCACAGAAGGGTCGGAGTTTGGCGGCCGCGAAGAAATTTCCGGAACTGCTTCGGCCAAGTTAAACCGCTACTGGCGATCAAATTTTTCAACGCGCTATAATTTGGAAGATGACGGCGATTTGCGGTCTTTGGGACTGGCACTAATTTATGAATGTGATTGTTTTAAATTCGACATAAGTCTGCAGCGGACGTTCTTCGAGGATCGAGATGTTAGGCCCAGTGATTCGATAATTTTTAGGCTATCATTTAAAACCCTGTGTGATGTCCAAACAGGGATAAGCAAAAGCGGATCCTGACAAAAATTTGAGTTTCGATAATTTGAGTTTCGAGAAAATGTGGTATCTGCCGAGAATAAATGCTTGGAAGATCAAGGCGAGGTATTCGGTAAAATCAGTCCTTTGGGCGCTGACGCTTGCTCCGTGCCTTTTCCCTGTATTAGGCGAAACCTCTTCAGCCCAAGACTCCCAACGGATTGCAGCGATTGTAAATGACGAAATCATTTCTCGCTTTGACCTTGCATCGCGCATCAACTTAATAATTTTATCTTCACAATTACCAAAAACCCCGGAAGTCATAGGCCGCATTTCATCTCAGGTACTTCGGGGATTGATCGATGATAAACTACGGCTTCAAGAAGCTAGACGGCTACACATAACGCTAAGTGAAAATGAATATGCCGGCGCCATATCGAACCTGGAAAAAAGTAATAGAATGAAGCCCGGCGGGATGTATGCGCTCCTTAATGAAAATGGAATTGACCGAACCTCATTCCGTACCCAACTCGAGGCAGCGCTGGTATGGCAAAAAATTGTCCGGCGGCAGATAAATGCTACCGTTAAAATTAGCGAACAGGCGATCAAGGAGGCCCTCAAACGTATAAATCAACACAAGGGTAAACCCGAATATCTGGTTTCTGAAATTTTCATTCCATTCGAAACGGGGAAGGAAGTCGCCGAGGTGCAAAAATTAGCACTACGCTTGCGCCGCCAAATTGACGAAGGTGGTAATTTCGAAGCCCTTGCGCGGGCATTTTCACAAAGCGCCACAGCTGCCAAAGGTGGCAGTCTTGGCTGGATCCGAGAAGATCAATTAGATCCGGAATTGTCCAATGTAGTCGTAAAACAAACGCCAGGTGCCGTTTCCGAACCGATTCAAGGAGCGGATGGCTATTATATTTTAACCCTACACAACCAGCGAATCTCAGCCGGTTTGGCTCAACCCGATATCTCCGTCGATTTGCAACAGGTATTCTTTGATCTCAAGATCGGTGCAACCGAGGCCGAAATCGACGCGCAATTCAAATTTGCGGCATCGGCTTCGAAACCAGCTAAAAATTGCGCCGATTTAGGCCGGCTTGGGGAGAAACTCGGCGCCCCTCGTTCCGGTAAACTAAACGACATCAAGCTAACTAGCCTGCCTGCCAATCTCCGAAAAATCGTTAGCACATCAAAATTAAACGTGGCCAGCGATCCAATTAAAATTGGCGGTGGTGTAGTGGTGTTAATGGTGTGCGGTCGAAAGGGCGAGTTGGCCGAAGAACAAGCGTCCCACCAAGTCGAAATTATGCTGATCGAGCAACAGGCTCAGCTTATCGCACGGCGCTTGCTACGCGATTTGCAGCGCGCCGCATTTGTGGATATTCGGCAGTGACAATGAGCGCTCGGCCGATTGCCGTTACTATGGGTGAGCCAGCCGGAATTGGCGGTGAGATCAGCCTCAAGGCGTGGCGCCACCACCGCTCGGACCTGCCACCGTTTCTATTGCTGGACGACCCTGAAAGACTTGGCGCACTCGGCGAAGAGATCGGCGAAGCCATAAAAATTAAAATCATTTCAGAGCCCGGCGAGGCCGCTGAGATTTTCCAACATCACCTTCCCGTTCTTCCCATTAGGCTAAGCCAGCCGGTCATTTCCGGCCACCCAAACGAGAATAACGCCGATACTGTAATCCAGTCGATCACAACTGCGGTTGAATTGGCCCAATCAGGCGACGTAAGCGCAATTGTCACAAACCCCATCCACAAACTGTCATTATACAATTCAGGATTTAAATATCCGGGGCATACGGAATTCGTTGCCGAATTATGCGGCGTAAGTGGAGAGCCGGTTATGATGCTGGCCAGCCAAAAGCTTCGGGTTGTCCCGGTGACGCGTCATGTCGGGCTCGGCGCGGCTCTTAATCTGCTTACCGAAGATTTAATCGTGGAAACGGTGGAAACGCTTATCTCCGCCTTACGCATCGATTTCGCTATCCCGGCACCCCGCATCGCTATTTCCGCGCTCAACCCTCATGCCGGAGAAGGCAATGCAATGGGAGACGAGGAGACCAAAATTATCCGCCCAGCCATCGAGCGTCTGAATTTTTCGGGCATCACCGGGCCGCATTCGGCAGACACATTGTTTCACGAAAGGGCGCGGCAAGCATATGATGCGGCCGTGTGCATGTATCACGATCAGGCCTTGATCCCGATCAAAACCATCGACTTCGATCATGCCGTTAATGTCACCCTTGGGCTCCCAATTGTGCGTACATCGCCGGACCACGGCACGGCCTTCGATATTGCCGGGACCGGCGCCGCAAACGAAGCAAGCCTGGTCGCCGCCATAAAAATGGCCAGCGTAATTGCTGCCAATCGCGCGTCTCAGCACGCCTAAAATTGAGGCCAAGAGATCACCGTGCCCGCCAGCAAAAATGATCCGGCAAGCCTGCCGCCGCTCCGCGATATAATTAAGGATTTTGACCTCGTCGCGCGTAAATCGCTGGGCCAACATTTTATTTTTGACACCAATTTATGCGGCCGCATTGCCCGCGCTGCCGGCAGCCTTGAAGGCGCCAATGTGATCGAAATCGGCCCCGGTCCCGGCGGGTTAACCCGCGCAATTCTGGCGGAGGGTGCAGCTCATGTTTGGGCAATCGAAAAAGACCACCGATGCATCGAGGCACTGGGCTATTTGGTGGAGGCTTACCCGGGCCGCCTTGATGTGGTGGAAGGGGACGCGCTGAAAATCGACCCAGCGGCAGCGGCGCCGACGCCAAGGATGATTATTTCAAACCTGCCCTACAACATTTCAACGCCACTTCTGATCAAGTGGTTAAAGCAGATCGACGATATCGAACTCATGGTCATTATGCTTCAAAAAGAAGTGGCCGACCGATTGGCCGCGAAGCCCGGCAGCAAACTTTACGGGCGATTATCGGTCATCACCCAATGGCTCACCGAAGTGAGCACTGCCTTTGGTGTTGATCGCCGCGCTTTTACACCACCGCCAAAAGTTACCTCAAGCGTGGTCGTCTTAAAACCGAGGCCCGAGCCGTTAGCGCCCGCTAGATGGGAATACTTGGAAAAGGTCACCGCCGCCGCGTTCGGTCAGCGCCGCAAGATGCTGCGCAGCGCCTTAAAGCCATTAAATATCGATCTGGTTAGCTTGTCGATTGATCCGACCCGGCGGGCGGAAGAGCTAAGCGTGGAAGAGTTCTGCAAAATTGCCAGGGCGCTGGAAACATCGGGCACCAAGTAAAATTCCGCCCTACTCCGCCCCACGCAAGTTCTGGACGAAATCATGCAATCCCACTTGGCGGGTCCGCTTGGCGCGCTCTGCCGCCAATATCGCGCGCACGCGTTCGACACTTTGGTCGATTACTTCATTGACGATGATGTAGGTATATTCCTGATAATGGCTCATCTCATCAGCGGCCTTGGACATTCTTTGGCGCACCACTTCATCTGAATCCTGCGCCCGGCGGTGAAGCCGGCTTTCTAGTTCTTCCGTACTTGGCGGCAATATAAAAACACTGACCAGATCATCACCGGTTGCTTTATCGGCTGCAAGTTGCTGCGTTCCCTGCCAATCGATATCGAACAAAACGTCGGCGCCTTTCGCCAAGGCGTCTTCCACCGGCGCACGTGGCGTGCCATAAAAATTATCAAACACCTGAGCGTGTTCCAGCATACCGCCGTCATCGACCAATTTTTGAAACGTTACTTCATCTGCGAAATTATAATCGACCCCTTCGGTTTCGCCGGGCCGCATCGGCCGGGTGGTGGTTGAAACCGACATCATGAGATTGCCTTCAAGACGCAACAGTTCCCGAGAAATCGTGGTTTTTCCGGCGCCCGACGGTGATGATAAAACGAGCATCAAACCGCGCCTGGAAAAGAACGTCGAATTTACTTCTTCACTCAATATTTTGCACCTGTTCGCGGAACTGTTCGACCATGGATTTAAGCTCTAACCCAACGCGCGACAATTCGATTTCTGACGCCTTCGAGCAAATTGTATTGGCTTCACGGGTGAATTCCTGGCACAAAAAATCCAATTTACGCCCGATCGCGCCGCCGCCGCTTAAATGTTCGCTGGACGCCGCTATATGCGCTTCCAAGCGGTCCAATTCTTCGCGCACATCAGCACGCGTGATTAAGACCGCCACTTCTTGCATCAAGCGTTCCTCGGAAAGCGCCGGCTCTGCATTGATCAGCTCGGAAACCTGCGCAGAAAACCGTTGTTTCAGATTTTCCGGTTGGCTTTCCGCAGCCTGGCCGGCGACCGTGCAAAGCGATCCGATATTTTCCAATTGATCCTTCAACACCGCTGCCAAACGGCGGCCTTCACCGGCGCGCATTTTAGTAAGATCTCTGATGGCGGCTTTCAGCCCGCCGAGAATATCTTTTTCGAGGGCCCGGCGTTCGCTCTCATCCATGCCCTTGCCCGCGTCTTCGTCGGCGGTTTCGACGTCCAGAACCTGCTACCGCGCGGCCA
>JABMOP010000594.1 GCA_013204125.1 Rhodospirillales bacterium
ACCAAGGTCGGCGATCCGTCCGGCAAGGACGAAAGCCGACAAATCTTAAGCGAAGAAAAAATCGATAGTAATCTGCAATCGATTAAATCCATTTTCTCGCGCTACCTCACCTTCGGCGATGAGCCGGTCGGCGCCATAATGGCCAACAACGCCGATTGGCTGGACAATCTGCAATACATCCCATTTTTACGCGAATACGGTGGCCATTTCACGATCAACCGGATGCTGACCTTCGACAGCGTCAAGATGAGGTTGGAGCGCGAACACCCGCTGACATTTCTCGAATTCAATTACATGATTCTGCAGGCCTATGATTTTCTGGAATTGGCGCGGCGCTACGATTGCGACATGCAGATGGGCGGCTCGGACCAATGGGGCAATATAATCAACGGAGTGGAATTGGGACGGCGCGTCGATGCGCGCTCGCTTTACGGATTGACCAGCCCGCTCCTGACGACTTCATCGGGTGCAAAAATGGGAAAAACCGCCGAAGGCGCGGTTTGGCTGGATGAGGACCAAGTGTCGCCCTATCAATTCTGGCAGTATTGGCGCGATACCGAAGATGCAGATGTCGGTCGGTTTCTCCGCCTGTTTACAGAATTGCCCTTGGCCGAAATCGAGCGCCTTGAAAAATTAGAAGGCGCTGAAATTAACGAAGCCAAGAAAATCCTTGCGAGCGAAGTGACAAGTTTATGTCACGGGGCCACTGCGGCCTCCCTTGCCAAGGCAACAGCAAAAGAAACCTTCGAGCGCGGCGGCGCAGGCGATGACCTGCCGAGTGTCGAGATTTCCGGGGCCGATTTGCGTGTCGGTATTCCAGCGTTCGAGCTATTCAAGCTTGGTGGGCTGAGCAATTCTAACGGTGAAGCCCGGCGCTTGATAAAAGGTGGGGGCGCACGCCTCAACGATAAGGTCGTGGCCGATGAAACTCAGATGATATCCATCGAAGACGCAGACGACGGCGGCGTCATTAAGTTGTCCGCAGGGAAAAAGCGCCACGCGTTGATCCGCGTAAAATAATCCGATTGGACGCCGGTTTTAAGGCGCCGATTTGTTGGCCGGTAAATCCTTGCCCTTTGGCGCGGCGCTGTCTTTAACTTCATCGCGCTGAAACACCTTGAATATGTTTCTTAAAAATCCGGGCGTAAGAGCTGTCAGCGGGTTGGTAGTGACGACAAGTTTATCCACATTACCTTTAATGCTGAAATTCGCAACAAATACGCCGCCGCATTTTTGGCCGCCGCTGAAAAGCGGCCCGACTATAGGCAGATGCCCGAGCGCAGAATTGATAATAAAAGCCGGGATCAATGTGCCCTCGACATTAATTTTTCCGGTTTTTGAATCTAAGTTACCGGTCGCTGTTACGCCGATTGATATGCCGTTGGCCCTGGCGTTATCGACACGGAGGACATTTTTGGCGCTAACAAAAGGGACTTCCATGATGCTAAAGGGAAGCCCCCCCCCGCGCATCGCATCAAGAACTCCGGTGATGGATGCAACGGAAAGAAGCTGTGCAAAAAGGGGTGCATTCAGGACACGGAAGTCGCGCGCAATTAACGTGCCTTCCAACGGGTCGTCTGGTTTCATGCCCTTGTAAACGCCTTCGATCTTGAGCGTACCGTCGGCAATATTTTCGTTAAAATCGAGCACCTTCAGCGCCGCGCCGGCATCCTCGCTGAGGATCAATAATTTCCGTTGACCGCCGTCCGGCGTTAATTTCAGGCTGATCTTTTTGCCGGTATCAAGCTCGCCTTCGAAGCTAGCTTGCCGCCAAACAAGACCGTCGAAGACGCCGGCGCCGGCGAAATTTTCAAAGCACCGCCATCGCTCAACACTGCCTGTTCCAGGCTGAACGAAACGGTGACGGGTGCGCCGCGTTCGGTTGCGGCTTCCTCCCGATCCTCATTGACCCAACGGCTGAGATCAAATTTCTTGCCGCGTATATCGATTTCCCAACCCTCGCCATTTGGAATAATTACACCGGCAATATCTGAATCTCCCATTTTCAGCCTAGCGACGCGAATTTTATTTACTTTCCCGGTTGCATCGAAATTCAGGCTGGCTTCGGCTTCCAAGCCGTTTCCGGAAAGACTGATATTGGAAGCCCCTTGAAACCGGCCCTTGGCGAAGGATGCGCCGGCCACAATCGAAGCTGCCTCGCCCGATTTCTTAGACCAGCCAAGCGAAGGCAAATTTATTTCCGTCCGCGTCAAATTCATTTTTGCAGCAAGGGTGCCGACACCAGCCTGGTCAATTTTTATATCCAAATCTGTACCGACCACGCCTTTCATCCGTTCGGCATCAAGCCCCGGAATTTTGACACCCAGCTTTTCCCGAAAATCGTTATTGGTGAGCTTCGCCCGCATGCGATACCGGGAAACGACATCGGATATTTCAAAATTCCTCCGCCAGTTGAACTCCGTCGCGATGCCGTTCAGATTGGCGAGCCCCTTCACGTCCATTCCAAGATTATCCAGGCTGAGGAACAGATCACTTTTTTCCAGATTGAAGCCGAAGGCAACGCCAGGAAGTGAGACATCATCAAGAGTAGAACTGGCCGACACCTTTATCGCGTCGGCACTCATTTTATTTTCGATCAGAAAATTTAGTTTCAGCCGCGTTGATGTCGTCCCCTGGGCCGCCGCCGGCTTTATATTCAGATCGCGGGCAAACCCCAAAGGCCCAGAATCCAGCGCTTTTAGCGCTGATGCCACCGGCCCATCTATGTTCAGATCCAAATCGGCGAATTGATCGATATTGTTCAATCCGGTAAGCAAAATCCGGCCGCCGTTAATGACGAGATCCCCAGACCGGCCAGATGTTAAAGTAAAATCGATCTGCCGGTGGTCGAATTTAACCCGCGCGCCGACATTGGTGACACGGGGCATGGGGTTGAAATAATCAATAGTCAGATCATTGAGCCGCATATCCCCCGTCAGAGAATCAATCCCAAATCCTTTTTTTTCGCTCCAGCGCCCAACCAACTTCAGCCGAGCCTTATCCAAAGTTCCGCCCGAGATATTTTTAACCACCCATTTTCGGGGATCCGGCGCAAGCGATGCCGGCCAATACAATTTGGATTGATCCGCGCCGAAGCCGCCGGCGTCAACGTCAACTGTAATGGTGAGCTCGTTACCGATTTCCTGGAAGGTGGCGCTACCGGTCGCTTTTGGCCCCGGCGTAATTATTTCAAACTTTTGAATATCGACGCGATCGAATTCCCGGCTATAAGTCCCTTGAAGCCGAATTTTGGTGATCGGCAGCACATGATTGAGGGGCGCCGGCAGCGTCAATCGTCCGTCTTTGCCGAACGCAACGGTCAAATCTTCAAGGCGCAGTCTATCCAATCGTTGATCGTAGGTGCCACTGAAATGGGCCGATTGCACCCGCGACCTCACTGGAAATAATTCACTGCCGCCAAAATAACCGGCAGCGCCTGATAAATTAAAATCGACGGCTTCAATTTTGCCGCCGAGATCGGTCTTAAAGGATATTGTTCCACTTGCCGGGAGATCAAAATTGCTCAACACCGCAGCCTGTTTTGATAATTCCGCAAAGATGCTCGGATTGAAATCAGCAAAACCGATATTGACGTCTATGATCCGTGCGCGAACATCGTAATCGGCATTGACTTGAAGCGCCGCCACTTGGTCTTTGACGCGGAGTTCGAGATCGGTTTGACCGATTACGCCGCGCGGCGTTCTGGTGAGTGTAATGTTGGCGTCCGGGGCATCCCAAATCACGCCGAGTTTGCGGTCATCAATCGATAGGGTGGCGTCGAGGATATTCAAACGGGCAAGATAATCGATAGCCCGGGTCCCGTCGGAGCGCCGTAATAGGCCCGAAATCAAGTTCCTGACAAAAGCATTTGTTGCGACGGTTTCACCACTTAAACCGAAATCAATATTTCCATCTGCGTCCCGAACGACCTTTAAACTGGCGCCGGAAATTGATAATGTCCTCGGTGCCAAACGCCCGCGCAACAATGCCGACGCGCTGAGCGATACCGATAATTCAGGAATTTCGACAATTAGATTATTGTCGGCGCTGATCGCCTTGGCGCCAAGCAACCGAATATCAAGGGTCCGCCCGACATCGGCCCAGGTGATGATCGTGTCATCTAGTTTTACTCGTAATTTATGATCGTCGGGGCTGAGTGCCGATTCAAAATACGGCGTTAAATAGGCAATCGACAATGGCCCGGAGCTAAGCCGCCAGAAAAACCAGATCGACGCAATTGCCAGACCAACCGCCAGCACGCCAATAAATTGGAATGTAAAGTGAACTGTCCGCCGGATCACCAGGCTCTCTCCCTGCCAGCGCATCTTGACCCCAATAGCGCGTTCCCGCAGTCTGCGCTAAATTGGGACAATATAAAATGCATCAGTTCTCCTATGCTTCGCAAATAGACGTTATCCCCCGCCCGGCGAGCGAAGAGCGGGGCCGCGTTGGCGGCGAACGCTGGATTGAAGCCGCTGAATCCGCAGACATTCAGGGGCTAATTGACCGCTCTCGAACGCTCCTCCAGGACCCGGCATGCGCCAAGTTGGCCCAGGCGGTGTTTGGTAACAGCCCATACCTCGGCCAATGTGCGGTGCGTGATCCGGATATCATGGCACATATTCTCGAATCGGGGCCGGATCAAGTGCTTGCCGGAATTTGCCGCAAATTGATTTCCGAAGCCGCCGACGTCACTGATGAGGCGAGTATCAAACGCTATCTCCGCACCGTCAAACGGCAAGCCGCGCTGACCATTGGAGTGGCTGATATCGCCGAATTATGGACCGCGGAGCGCGTTACATCTGCATTGAGCGAATTTGCCGATCTTTGCGTCACCGCAGCTTTGCAATTTCTTCTTCGTCGGCTCGCCGACAAAGGAACGGTCGAGTTGCCCAATCTCCTAAACCCAGAGGAAGGTTCCGGGATTATAATACTGGCTCTCGGAAAACTAGGATCGGCGGAACTCAATTATTCGAGCGATATCGACCTCATAATATTTTTCGACCCGGATGTCATCGTCACCGAAAGCCCGGACCGTTTGCAGCAAAATTTTTCCAGGCTGGCCCGGGAATTCGTGAACCTATTATCGGACCGGACCGAAGATGGATATGTGTTCCGCACCGATCTTCGATTGCGCCCCGATCCAGCATCGACGCCGCCGGCAATTTCGGTTCGCGCCGCCGAAGCCTATTACGAAAGCATCGGCCAGAATTGGGAACGCGCGGCCTTAATCAAAGCGCGCCAGATCGCGGGCGACCGGACCGCTGGGGACCATCTATTAAATATTCTCCAACCCTTTATCTGGCGTAAGAATTTGGATTTTGCGGCGATCGATGACATTCACTCCATCAAACGCCAAATCAATGCCCACCGGGGCGGCAGTGAAATTGCCATTGACGGACACAACATCAAACTTGGCCGCGGCGGCATTCGGGAGGTCGAATTTTTTGCCCAGACCCAGCAACTCATTTGGGGCGGGCGGATGCCCGAGCTTAGGGAAAAATCAACCAGTGGCGCGCTTCGTATATTGGCCCAGGAACAGCTGATATCGCCCGAAGCGGTCTCCGAGATGATACAAAGCTATTGGTATTTGCGGAAAGTTGAAAACCGCTTACAGATGATCGACGATCAGCAAACCCACGAACTCCCAGACAGCCCCGATGCACTCGATGCACTCGCAATATTTTTGAACTATTCCGATACCGACGCCTTCCGCACCGACATGCTGTTTCATCTAAAACAGGTTGAAAGCCACTACGCCGCCCTGTTTGAAGAGGCGCCTGATTTATCGACCGGTGAATTAGATCGCGGCAATTTGATTTTTACCGGAGCGGAAGAGGATCCCGATACACTCCAGACACTCAAAAATTTGGGGTTCCAAGAGCCCAAAGCAGTGGCCGGGCGTGTTCGCAGCTGGCACCATGGACGCGCCCGCGCCACCCGAACCGAACGCGCGCGGCAAATTTTAACCGAGCTGATGCCCGCCCTTCTCGCCGCCTTTGGCGCAACGTCCGATCCAGACGCTGCGTTTGTGCGGTTCGATGATTTTCTCACCCGTCTACCTAGCGGTATTCAGCTGTTTTCGATGTTTCACGCCAATCCAAAATTGTTGGAACTGGTCGCAGAAATCATGGGTGGGGCGCCGAAATTAGCCGAACATTTGGAACGCAACCCATCAGCCCTTGAAGGCGTTTTGAGCGCCGATTTCTACGACACTCCACCCGCCCTGGACGCGATGATTTTGGAATTGGATACGGCGCTTGAGCGCTCGGTGGATTTTGAAGATATGCTCAATATTTGCCGGCGCTGGAACAATGACCGTAAATTACAGGTTGGCGTCCAGTTGCTGCGCCATCTGATCGATTGGGAAAATGCCGGCCGGACCTTAAGCGACATCGCCCAAGCGGCGATCACCCAAATTTCCAAACGGGTGGCCGAAGAATTTAAAGCCACACACGGAACCGTCCCTGGAAGCCAATGGGCGATTGCAGCGCTTGGCAAGCTGGGCGGGCGGGAAATGACACCAGCATCGGATTTGGACCTGATATTCATATACGACCATGGCG
>JABMOP010000595.1 GCA_013204125.1 Rhodospirillales bacterium
GGATTATGGACCAAAAAACTAAATTTACCCATGAAAGCGCCGCCGCCATGACTGTCATGCTGGAGGCTATGGGCTTTTATTTTCGATTGCGCGATGCCGGTAAGGGATCCGGTCTGGTGACGCCCGGCGGTGGCGGCATGTGGGGATTTCTGCATTCTCTGGCGACGTGCGGCCCACAAACCGTGCCGCAATTGGCGCGCGCGCGGCCGGTATCGCGCCAGCACATTCAAACCATCGCCAACGAAGCCGAGGCGGAAGGCTTGGTCATATTTGCCGATAATCCCGCCCACAAAAAATCCAAGCTTGTAACTTTGACCGACAAAGGGCGCAATCTGCATCGCCAAATGACCGAACTATTTGCCGAAAAAGCACAAGAGTTGGCCAATGGCATGGACCGGCAGGATTTGGAAACCACGGCCCGCGTGCTCAACGAGCTGCGCTCTAAAATTGCGGGTGAAAAATTGCCCCTCGGTGGATTATCGGGGCCGGTAGATGGCGCCGCGTAAATCTATTCCGCTTCGATGATTTCGATGTCGTGGGTGATATTCGCCGTAGCGCCCATCATGATTGAGGCCGAACAATACTTATCCGCAGACAGATTGACCGCGCGTTCGACCTTGGCCGGGTCGAGCCCCCGCCCGGTAATCAAGTAGCGCACACGAATTTCGGTAAATACTTTGGGGATGTCGGCGGCGCGTGTCCCTTCGATTTCGATGGCGATGTCGGTCACCGGTTCGCGGGATTTTTCTAGAATATCGACCACATCATAAGCCGTGCAGCCGCCCATACCCAAAAGCATCATTTCCATCGGCCGAACACCCAAATCGCGCCCGCCGGTTTCCGGCGCGCCGTCCATGACGACGCTATGGCCGCTTCCCGATTCGCCCAAGAATGTGCGTTCTTCCACCCATTTGATGCGCGCCGTCAATGTTGTCATGGAATTCTAGCCCTTTAAGCAACTTCCGCTTCCCGGTTGGCTTTGCGCCGTTCGTGCGGGTCCAAATGGCGTTTTCGCAAGCGAATATGATTGGGCGTTACCTCAACCAATTCATCATTGCCGATATAGGCGATGGCTTTATCGAGGGTGAGCGGCATCGGCGTCGTCAAAGCCACCGCCTCGTCCTTACCGGACGCGCGCATATTAGTAAGCTGTTTGGCTTTCATCGGGTTTACTTCTAAATCGTTTCCCCGGTTATGTTCGCCGATAATCATGCCATCATAAATCTGCTCGCCAGCGCCAACGAATAAGGATCCGCGCTCTTCTAAATTCCATAAAGCAAAGGCCACAGATTTTCCGGTCGCCATGGAAATCAAAACGCCGGCGCGGCGTGACCGCAGCGCACCCCGGTAGGGGGCATAGCCGTGATAGATGCGGTTGAGGACGCCGGTGCCGCGCGTATCGGTCATGAATTCGCCGTGATACCCGATCAAGGCGCGGGACGGCGCGCGAAAGACCAAACGCTGTTTGCCGCGCTCGCCGGTTTTCATCTCGATCAGATCGGCCTTGCGGGCGGCAAGTTTTTCAACCACGGCGCCGGAGAATTCTTCGTCCACATCGATGTAGACTTCTTCGATCGGCTCCAACTTTCCGCCGGTCTCGGGGTCTTGTTGATAGACAACGCGCGGCCGGCTGATAGACAGCTCGAACCCTTCGCGGCGCATGGTTTCGATCAAGACCGCCAATTGCAGTTCGCCGCGCCCCGATACTTCGAAGGCGTTTGCATCGTTGGTTTCAGCAATCCGTAAAGCAACATTGCCTTCCGCTTCGCTCTGTAGGCGCTCCAAGATCGCCCGCGACGTCACTTTTTTGCCATCAAGACCGCAGAGCGGTGAATCGTTGATCAGAAAGGTCATCGCCAATGTCGGCGGATCAATCGGTTGCGCCGGGATTGGGTCACTGACGCCTTCACCGCATAATGTATCGGCGACGGTCGCCTTTTGGAAACCGGCAATTGCGACGATGTCACCGGCATGCGCCACTTCTAAGGTTTGGCGCTCCAAACCGTGATAGGCCATTATTTTAGTAACCCGGGTTTCTTCGATACGCGTACCGTCGCGGGAAATCGCCTTTACGGTTTGATTGAGTGCGACCGATCCGGCCTCGATTTTGCCGGTCAGCAGGCGCCCGAGATAGGGGTCTGCTACCAACGTCGTCGCCAACATTTTAAATTCCCCTGTGGGATCGACATTCGGCGGCGCGACGCGTTCGATGATGATTTCGAACAAAGGCGACAGGTCGTCTTTGGGTCCTTCGGCGTCGCTGGCGGCCCAACCTTGTTTGGCAGACGCGTACATCACCGGAAAATCGAGCTGCTCTTCGTTCGCATCCAGCGCGACAAACAAATCAAAAATTTCATTTAAAACAGCGTCTCCGCGCTGGTCCGGGCGATCCACCTTGTTAATGACAACAATTGGCTTGAGGCCGAGCGCCAAGGCTTTGCCGGTGACGAATTTGGTTTGCGGCATCGGGCCTTCAGCGGCGTCAACGAGCAGCAATACACCATCGACCATGGAAAGAATTCGCTCCACCTCGCCGCCGAA
>JABMOP010000596.1 GCA_013204125.1 Rhodospirillales bacterium
ACATCGACCGACGGGCGTTGGGTCGCCATGATCAAATGAATGCCCGCCGCCCGCGCCATTTGCGCCAAACGCTGAATAGCGGCTTCAATATCTTTACCGGCGACCATCATAAGATCGGCCATTTCATCAACCACCACCACCACCAACGGCAAAGGGTCCAAATTCAAAGGCTGATCTTCGTATGTCGGTCGGCCTTCGTCGTCAAAGCCGGTTTGCACGCGCCGCGTTATTTCTTCGCCTTTCTTGCGCGCCTCTTTTAGCCGCGCGTTATAACCGGCGATATTGCGGACACCCAATTGTGACATGACGCGGTAGCGATCTTCCATTTCGCGCACTGCCCATTTTAAGGCAACAACGGCTTTCGAAGGATCGGTCACGACCGGTGATAGAAGATTGGGGATGCCGTCATAGACGCTCAGTTCCAGCATCTTCGGATCGATCATGATGAATTTACATTCATCCGGCGTGTGCTGATATAGTAACGACAGGATCATGGTGTTGACCGCCACCGATTTACCCGATCCCGTGGTGCCGGCGATTAATAAATGCGGCATGCGCGCGAGGTCGGCCATGATCGCCGCGCCGCCGATATCCTTACCAAGCGCAAGGATCAGGCTGCCGCTGGCGCGTTCGAACGCCCGCGCCGCTAAAAGTTCGCGGAAATAAACCATGTCCCGCTTGGCGTTAGGAAGTTCAATTCCGATGACGGTGCGCCCGGGCACGACGGCGATGCGCACGCTTAGCGCGCTCATCGACCGGGCAATATCATCGGCTAGACCGATAACGCGCGATGTCTTGATGCCGGGGGCCGGCTCCAACTCATAAAGAGTGACAACGGGGCCGGGCCGCACTTTGACAATCTCACCCTTGATGCCGAAATCTTCGAGCACGGTTTCTAAAAGCTTGGCGTTGTTGGCGAGCGCATCTTTGTCGAGGGTTAGATCGGCCACTGGTTCCGGCGGCGCTTCGACAAGGTCCAGCGGCGGCAGATCAAAACCACCGCTGCTGCGAAGCGATAAACTGCCTTGCTGCGCCGATTTTGCTTTGCGGCCGGGCGCCGCATTCGCCATCTTTTTTTCAACGGCGGGATCGGACAGGCGCTTTCGGTTAGAAATTTTGGCCGATGGGCCTTCGATGAGCGGTCCTTCCGCCGTATCGCCGAATACCGGCTCGATCCTTATCGATGACCGGGCCGATGGAATTCTAAGAGACGTCACGCGGCGGAATAAGAAACGAACAATAGTTTGAGCCGATCCGGCAAGGGTGCGCCATTCGGCGCGATGGAGGCCAATTGCAAACAACAAAGCGGCGCTGCTCAATATGGCGGCAAGCGTAACATTCAAGGCGACTTCAAATCCGCCGGCATAGGGTGCGAGGGCTGCGTTTGCATATTTCAGCAAGACGTCGCCGCCGGTGCCGCCAAGACCAGTGCGGAGAGGCCAGCTTTCCATTGGCGGGAGCGCCGCGAACGCGACGCTTACCAGTTGCAGCCCAGCAATCAACATCAACAGGCGAAACCACACCAGCCCAAGACTCTTTTTGCGGATCAGTCGCCATCCCCAGGCGCAAAAAATCAGCGGTAAAAATACCGCAGCCAATCCCAGAACCTGAAAAAGCATATCGGCGGCATATGAGCCGACGCTGCCGGCGTAATTCTGCACCGCACCGCCGCCGGCACTGTTGAGCGATGGGTCGGACGGCGCATAGCTAGCCAAGGCGACCGCCAGGACGAGCGCCGCCACAAACAGAACCATTCCAGATAGTTCCACCATGCGGCATTTAAATGCCTCTATCAGGCCTGGTGGAAGTAGAGCCGGGCGCTGTTTTGTCGCACTTTGTGCCATTTTGCGACACTACCGGCGAAATTCTTAAAGGATCCTTAACGAAGTACGCAAAGGCTTATAAAATAACGATTATTTTGAATAAATCTCAGTTATCGGCGAGTTCTACGGCGCGGCCATCCTTCAACAAATAAATCACGTCTTGGGGTTGATCCAGGCGCACGGTCTGATCTTCGCTTAATCCCAGGTATAACCCGCGGATCACTTGCCCGGCGATGCCGTGCGACACAGCTACGGTTGCCTTGGATATGGGCAGGCCGTCGAGCCAAGTGGAAATACGCTTTGCCAGCATGGCGTAGCTTTCTCCGCCCGGCGGCGCGGTTTTCCAGCCATCGGTTTGGAATCGGTCTAGTTCCTCTGGAAATGCCTCGGCAATTTGAACGTACGACATACCGTCCCAATCGCCCGTGTTCACCTCTTTGATGGCGTCTTCAATCTTACAATCGGCAAAGTTCCAGCCCAGTTCGGCACAAATGATGTCCGCCGTTTGGCGGGCACGGCCCAACGGGCTGCAATAAAAATTTATATGCGCGAAATCGCTAATTTCGGTATTAAGAATTCCAGCCATAATCCGCGCCTGCGCTTTACCGGTCTCAGTCAGCGGCGAATCAAGCCAACCCTGCAAACGTTTAATCCGGTTCCATTCGGTTTCGCCGTGGCGGATAAGATAAATGGTAGGGCTCGATCCCATGGCGTTCAAATTAGGCCAGGGTATCCCGGATGCGGGAGAGTGCATCGCCGATGGTGCCCGGTTCTTGCACCAGGGCGACGCGGATATAAGGGATGCCAGGGTTGAAACCATCTCGATCAAGGCGCGCAAGATATGCGCCGGGGATAACCTTGACGCCGGCTTGGCCCCAAAGTTTTTTGGCGGCCGCTTCGCCATCGCCCACATCGAGCCATAGATAAAACCCGCCTTCGGGTCGGTAGTAACCAAACTGCCCGGATAAAAGTTTATCGGCGATATCAAATTTTTGCCGGTAAAGGTCGCGGTTGGTCCGCACATGCGCTTCATCGCGCCAGAGGGCGGCCGATGCGGCAAGAAGCGGCACCGGCATTGTGGCGCCGCCATAATTTCTGAGGGTTTTTAGTTTGGCGATCAAATCGGCATCGCCGGCGACAAACCCGGACCGAAGGCCCGGCGCGCTGGACCTTTTAGAAAGAGAATGAAACACCAAAAGATGATCCAAGGCGCCGCCCAATTGGCCCGCCGCTTCCAATGCGCCGGGCGGCGGTGCGGCATCATAAATTTCGGCATAGCACTCATCCACGGCCAGCACGAAATCGTATTTGCGCGCCAATTCAAGCGCGGTCTTCAGATAATCCAAGCTGGCGATTGTGCCCTGGGGATTGGCGGGCGAGCAGATATAAGCTAGCGCCGTGCGCTTTAATGTCTCGATGTCGAGGGCACCTAAATCCGGCAAGAAACCGGTTTCAGGCGTTGCCGATAAATAGACCGGCTCGGCCCGGCTCATGACCGCCGCGCCGACATACACTTGGTAGAAGGGGTTGGGAATCAAGACCACCGGCTGGGCGCCGCCTTTGTCTTTCGGAATACAAATATCACCGGCCATATAGAGGGCTTCGCGGGTGCCGGAGACGGCGACGATATTATGGTCCTGCTGGATCGTTCCGCCGCTCAAAGAATAACGCCGGGTAAGCCACTCATCAATCGCGGCCAACAAATCGGGTGTGCCCGCGACCGGCGGATAACGTCCCCAATCACCTGCATGAGCGGCGACTGTTTCGGCGAGAATTGGCGGCGATGCGTGCTGCGGCTCGCCCAGAGACATAATGACCGGATCGATGTCCGCCGGCGCATCGACGCCGTTCAACAGAGCGCGCAGCCGGTCGAACGGGTAATCTGTCAATCCGTCGAGTGCGTCGTTATGCATAGCGGCTCGGTTCGTCTCAAGGTTAAATCAAGGACTGGAATGAAGAGCCCCGCGCCAAAGCGCAGGGCAATCACTGTCACGCCCGATAATAGCCATCGGGCAGACCTGTCACAAGCCGGACCGGAGGCTTAAAGCGCTTCGGCGCCGGTTTCGCCGGTGCGGATACGCACCGATTGGGCAAGATCGAGAACGAATATTTTACCGTCGCCGATATTATTGGTGTTGGCGGCGGTGCGGATTGCTTCGACCACCCGGTCGGCCAATCCGTCATCGACGGCAACCTCGACCTTGGTCTTGGGGACGAAGCTGATCGAATATTCCGCGCCGCGATAAATCTCGGTATGGCCTTTCTGGCGGCCGAACCCCGATACTTCGCTTGTGGTTAGTCCCTGAACGCCGATCTCCGTCAATGCTTCACGCACGGCGTCTAATTTTCCGGGTTTGATAATTGCAATAACCATTTTCATGGCTTTATCCTTTCCTTAACAATCATGCTACTTCGTAAACATGTGGAAGCGGTTAGAGATCGTAGCCGTGCTCGCCGTGCTCGGCGAGGTCAAGACCCTCGCTTTCGCTATCTTCATCAACGCGCAGGCCAACAAGACCTTGCGTGATTTTAATCAAGACGTAGCTGGCGATACCAGCCCAAGTGACCGTGATCATCACCGCCGCCAATTGCCCTAGGAACGCGGTGCCGATGGTAACACCATTGGCCAACCCCATGCCGCCAAAACTGGTATCGGCAAAGACGCTGGTCAATAAGATGCCAAGTATACCGCCGACCCCGTGGACTGCAAAGACGTCCAAACTGTCATCGATCTTCCAAGCCTTCTTGACGATGTTAATGGCGAAGAAACAGACGATACCGGCCAAGAAGCCGAAGACCAGCCCGCCGACCGGCCCGATGAACCCGGAACCCGGCGTGACGGTCGCCAAACCGGCAATGGCGCCGGTGGCAATGCCGACCAGACTTGGCTTGCCGAACTTGATCCATTCAATAGCAATCCATACGAGGCAGGAAGTGGCCGCGGAAATATGGGTCACGGTCAAGGCCATACCGGCGCTACCGTTGGCGGCCAGCGCGCTGCCGGCGTTAAAGCCATACCAGCCGACCCACAACATGGCGGCGCCGATCATGACCATGCCGGGATTATGCGGCGGACGAAGCTCGGTCGGGAAACCCCTGCGGGCGCCAAGCACCTTGGCAATAATCAATGCCGCAATGCCAGCATTGGCGTGAACCACAAGGCCGCCGGCGAAGTCCATAGTGGCGTATCCTTTAAAGATGGGATTAATCCATCCGAGATCGGACAAGAAGCCGCCGCCCCAAATCCAATGGGTCGAGGGCGCATAAACAACCAACAACCAAAGCCCCGAAAACATGACAACGGCGCTGAATTTAATGCGCTCGACATAGGCGCCGACGATCAGACCAGGCGTGATAATGGCAAAGGTCATCTGGAACATGAAAAACACGCTTTCCGGAATATCACCGCTGAGCGTGTCTGCGCCGACGCCCGCAAGAAACGATTTGCCGAGCCCACCCCACCATGTGCCCTCGCCGCCGAAGGCGATCGAATAGGCAACGACCAACCACAAAACCGACGATACGCTGGCAATGGCAAAACAGTGCATTAAAACCGATAATACGTTTTTGGAACGCACCAGTCCGCCATAAAATAAAGCCAAGCCGGGCAGGGTCATAAACAAGACCAATGCGGTTGCGGTGATGATCCAGGCCGTGTTTCCGGCGCTGAGTTTCGCCGCCTCTTGGGCCAGGGCGAGATCAGGTGTAAAAATTAATGTGCCCGCTATTAGGGCCAATATCAGATTTGAAGCCTTACCAATTCGCATCTTGCGTCCTCCTCCAAGTATGCATTCAGCCGGCGTCCACAAATCCCCTTCACCCAATTTCACGTCATGGATGTTCAAATATGCGCGCCACGCTCCATATATATTACAAGAACCGTGCCGGTTTTGGAGCAGCGAGGATTTTATATATAATTCAATTAGTTAGGCAAAATCACCCACTATTTGGTGAGGCAGATATTATTGACAACTGTTTGTTTAATGAGCAAAAAAACGGAATTGCCTATTTTAACGGCAAAATGGACCGCCTCGCGGCGTGGCGGTCGCGAGGCGGTCCGGGTAGGCGGAGGAACTTAAGAGGACATGCCTGTTCAACCGCCGAATAGCGGACCCAACCTAAAAGGATGGGCCCGCCATTTGGTTCTTTGGTTGGAGAGTGGGCCTAGCGGACCATTTCTCCATGTTGGCTGATGTCGAGACCCTCGGCCTCAGCTTCTGTTTCGACGCGGAGACCAATGGTCTTGTCGATGACAAACAATATGACCGCCGAAGCAACGCCGCTCCAAATGAGTGTGGCGGCGATACCCCAAAGCTGCGTGGTGATCTGGCCGACATTGCCTTCCAGGGCACCGGCAGTTCCGCCGATGGCTTTGACTGCAAAGACGCCGGTTAGGACGGCGCCGGTCATGCCGCCGAGCCCGTGGACGGCAAAGACGTCAAGGGAATCGTCATAGCCGAGTTTGGGTTTCAACCAAGCCGCGCCCCAATAACAGATCAGGCCGGCAAGAATGCCGATAGCGAGGGCACCCTTAGGTCCGACAAATCCTGCGGCCGGTGTGATGGCAACAAGTCCGGCAACTGCGCCTGACACGACGCCAAGCACGGTCGGTTTTGTACGGAAGATCCATTCGGCAAACATCCAGCTAAGCGCAGCGGCAGCAGCAGCGATCTGCGTTACGGCCATGGCCATACCCGCCCCGCCGTTAGCGCCGAGCGCGGAACCTGCATTGAAGCCGAACCAGCCGACCCACAAAAGCGAGCCGCCGATGACCGTCAGCACCAAATTATGCGGTGCCAAGTTTTCAACGCCGTAGCCTTTGCGCTTGCCAAGCATGATGGCGGCGACCAACGCGGCAACACCTGAATTGA
>JABMOP010000597.1 GCA_013204125.1 Rhodospirillales bacterium
CGCGAAGGCGGCCGTACCGTCGGCGCCGGCGTCGTTGCCAAAGTTATAGAATAGGAACGGGTTCAGGTTTCCGTTTCCGGCTGGTAGCCGGACGGCGGCGACCGCCATATGCAAATCGAAGGCTACTGGGTGCCGAATAGGGGTATAGCTCAGTTGGTAGAGCGGCGGTCTCCAAAACCGCAGGTCGAGGGTTCGAACCCTTCTGCCCCTGCCAGCCCCTGACAGGCGATTATTCGGCGAAGGCCTTGTGAGTTAAGAAATGAAGTTTTTTGGACGGACTAAATGAGTAAGACATCTCCGGTACAATTTTTTCGGGAAGTGCGCCAGGAAGCCTCGAAAGTAACTTGGCCCTCGCGCAAGGAAACTGGCATCTCAACGGCGATGGTGTTTGTTTTCGTGATCCTGTCTGCCATTTTCTTTCTCATCATCGACCAGGTTCTTCAATTCGGCGTTAAATTGATTTTCGGGTTGGGAGGCTGAATCCGATGGCAATGCGCTGGTATGTTATTCACGTGTATTCCGGGTTTGAGCGCAAGGTCGCCCAATCCATTGAGGAACAGGCAAAACAAAGCGGCCTCGACGAATTCATCGAACAGGTTCTTGTTCCGGTTGAAGAAGTTGTGGAGATGCGCCGTGGATCCAAAGTTCAATCCGAGCGGAAGTTCTTCCCGGGATATGTGCTGGCGCGCATGGAAATGACCGACGAAAGCTGGCATCTGGTTAAAAACACGCCGAAGGTCACGGACTTTCTCGGCGACAAGGGCCGCCCGATTGCGATTTCCTCTAAAGAAGCCGAGCATATCATGCATCAGGTTCAGGAGGGCATCGAGCGTCCGAAACCTTCGGTTACGTTTGAAGTCGGTGAACAAGTGCGGGTCTGTGACGGCCCCTTCAATACCTTTAACGGAATGGTCGAGGAAGTGGACGAAGAACGCGCCCGCCTCAAAGTTGCGGTGTCCATCTTCGGGCGGGCAACGCCGGTTGAACTCGAATACGCACAAGTCGCTAAGCTCTAACGTTTATTCATCTGTGTGGGAGGCCCGCCATGGCCGAACCACGCTACTCGGAACAACACCTATCTGAGGATTAGAAATGGCAAAGAAAATTGCAGGTTATATAAAATTACAAGTGCCGGCGGGCCAGGCCAATCCATCCCCGCCGATTGGCCCAGCCCTCGGCCAGGCCGGTTTGAACATCATGGAGTTCTGCAAGGCGTTTAATGCGGAAACCCAGAACCTGGAACCCGGAATGCCGATTCCGTGCGTAATTACGGCGTATTCGGACCGCACGTTCAGCTTCGTTACCAAGACTCCGCCGGCCAGTTTCTTTCTGAAAAAGGCGGCCAAACTGAGCAAGGCCTCGAAAACACCGGGTCGGGAGTCCGTCGGTATTGTGACCATGAAGCAGGTCCGGGAAATTGCTGAAAAGAAAATGGTCGACCTTAACACCAAGGATATTGATGCGGCGTGCCGCATGATTGTTGGATCAGCCCGTTCCATGGGCATTCAGGTTCAGGGATAACGTCATGAAAAAAATAGCCAAACGCCTGAAAAAAATTAACGAGACATTCGACCGCGAAGCCATCTATTCGATCGCCGACGCGGTTAAGGTTGTCAAAGACTGCGCCACCACCAAATTCGATGAAACGGTCGAAATCGCCATGAACCTTGGTGTCGATCCCAAGCACGCCGACCAGATGGTGCGGGGCACCGTGACGCTGCCGCATGGTACCGGCAAGTCCTTGCGGGTCGCCGTCTTCGCCAAAGGCGACAAGGCCAAGGAAGCCACCGACGCCGGTGCCGATTTTGTCGGCGCCGAGGATTTGGCCGAATTGATCGTCAAGGGCGAAACCGGGTTCGACCGGTGCATCGCCACCCCGGACATGATGGCGGTTGTTGGTAAGCTGGGTAAAGTGCTGGGTCCCAAGGGCCTGATGCCCAACCCGAAACTCGGCACGGTTACTCCCAATGTCGGGCAAGCGGTCAAGGACGCCAAGGGCGGCCAGATCGAATATCGCGTCGAAAAAGCCGGTATCATCCACAATGGCATCGGCAAGACCAGCTTTTCCGAAGCCGATCTGCGCAAGAATTTTGATGCGCTGGTCAACGCCGTGGTTAAGGCGAAACCGGCTGGCGCAAAGGGCAAATATGTCCGCAAAGTCGGACTGAGCACGACCATGGGGCCAGGCCTCAAAGTCGATCTCGCCGAAATTGATGGCGCCTGATTCATCTCGCATCGCCCCTGCAAAAGCAGGGAGTGACACGATAATCTGCTAGAGAAAGGCCGGGCGCAATCCCGGCCTTTTTTCATGCGGTATTTTTAAGGACCAGCAATGACCATATTACAGATCAGCGCGGAACTATCCTACAGCCTCCCGGCCCCTTGCACGATATTGGTCCAGGTCGAGGCGGCGACGACGCCGGAACAGCGTCTGGACCATGCTGTCATCAACATCGGTCCCGCTGACGACAAGACCATAGTCCCCGCGCATGATGGGGTCGGCACCCGGCTGTGGACCACCCAGCAGGAGCATCTCACCATCTCCTATGGCACAAACATCGCGATTGATCGCGCCAATCCGGATTTCTCCGCCTTGTCCGCAACCGCCCTTTCCGACCTGCCGGGCGAAGCCGTACCTTATCTGTTCAACTCGCTCTATTGTTCGACCACTGCCTTTGATCAACTGGTCGCGGACGAATTCGCCGATCTGAGCGGTGGTCCGTTGGTTGCGGCCATGTCGGATCATATCGGCCAGATCATGACCTATGGATCGGACAGCGACAATGCCCATACCAACGCGGAGCAGAGCTATGTCGCGCGCAAGGGCGTGTGCCGCGACTATGCCCATATCATGATCAGCATGGCCCGCACCGCCAATATCCCGGCCCGCTTTGCCAGCACCTATGCGCCCGATGTCACGCCACAGGATTTTCATGCAGTCGCCGAAGTCTTTCTGGGTGGCGGCTGGCATCTGGTCGATCCGACCGGCATGGCGCAGGCGAGCGACATGGCCGTGATCGGAATCGGCCGCGATGCCACCGACGTGTCCTTTCTCACCGGCTTCGGCAGCCTTGAAATGGTCGAACAGCAAGTCAGCGTTTCCCGCGCCTGAACTCCGGTTGTCCATTTCCGCCTTTCAAAGCGGATCAATTATCCTCTAAGCTTGCCCCCGAACGACTCTTGGGAGGAAAAAATGCACAAAGGCTCATGCCTATGCGGTGCGGTCAAAATTGAAGTCGCGGGAGACTTGCCCGAGGCCGATGCCTGCCACTGCACCCAGTGCCGCACGCAATCCGGCCATTACTGGGCCTCCGCCGATCTCCCGACCAGCGCCGTCACCATCACGGGCGAAGAGCAGGTCCGCTGGTACCAGTCATCCGAAAAAGTCCGCCGCGGCTTCTGCCAGACCTGCGGTTCCTTCCTGTTCTGGGACCCCATCCACCACGACAAGATCGCCATCGCCATGGGCTGCTTCGACAAGCCAACCGGCACCAAGATCTGGAGCCATATTTTTGTCGCCGACAAGGGCGATTATTACGAGATTGAGCCGGGGGTGCTGCAGCGGGATCAGTAAACCTTCTCCCGTGAGGGAGAAGGATACGAAGCCTTATTCGCGAAGCGGATTAGGCGCAGTTGGATGAGGGTGTTCTTCAATCCGAAGCGCAGTACACCCTCACCCAGCTACGACTAGGCAGCAATACCGAGTGCCCCACTCAGTAAAATCACAGCTGAACCTTGACATCGCCGCCGTTCCCGTTAATGGCTCCCCTACAAATTGTGCTTCTGTCAAAAAGAATCACAATTTCCGTCCGAGACAGCGGGTGAGGGGAATTTGCCTCTCTTAATTTCCAGCCTAGACGGGGATCAGTTTTTTATGAGCCTTGGCTCATAGGTTCGCAGCCCGCGGCTTGCACGCGGTATCGCAGCCAAACTCCCCCTTCGGATTATATGGTGCGGCGCTTTGCCAAACCTTTCGCTCGTCATGCTGAACCTGTTTCAGGATGACGATAACTAGAATGGGATGCGGGTTTCGACTCATATCCCCGTGAAGGAGCAAAATATGGATCGTGGTCAAAAGACCGAAGCGGTTGTCGCTCTGAACGCTATTTTCAAGCAGGCCGGGGTGGTCGTGGTGACACGCAACCTGGGTCTGACA
>JABMOP010000598.1 GCA_013204125.1 Rhodospirillales bacterium
CGCCACCAGTTACGATGACGGCGGCCTGTTCGGCATCTATGCGGGGACAGGCCAAGCCGAAGCGGGCGCGTTAGTGCCCTTGATTTGCGGCGAGCTGGACCGCGCCTGCCAATCGGTCACCGAGGCGGAAGTTCAGCGCGCCCGGGCGCAACTAAAAGCGAATATTTTAATGGGCCTCGAAAGTTCGTCGTCGCGCTGCGAGCAAGCGGCGCGCCAATTGCAAATATTCGACCGCCCCATCCCGGTCTCCGAAACCATCGAAAAAGTCGATGCGGTCGATATCGAAGATGTGCTGCGCGCCGCCCGCCGTATCGCCCAAAGCCGCCCGACCCTGGCCGTCGTCGGCCCGACCGCCGGCATCGAGCCCCTAGACCGCATCACCGAACGCCTAAGCCCGGCGGCGGCGTAAATAGCCCCTACCCCTCGTTTATCCCGGCGTAGCGCCTTAAGCGAATATCGGCTTGTTCCTTATGCCCGGCGAAACCTTCGAGGGCGCAAAGGCGCGAGCAGTATTTACCGATCTCGACCGAAGCTTCCTGCGTGACCTTCTGATAGGTGCAGGTTTTAATGAATTTCCCGACCCACAGTCCGCCGGTATAGCGGGCCGCGCGTTTTGTCGGCAGGGTATGGTTGGTGCCGATCACTTTGTCGCCGTAGGAAACATTTGTTTCCGGGCCCAAAAATAAGGCGCCGTAATTTCGCATATTGTGCAAAAAATAATCCGGGTCCTTGGTCATCACCTGCACATGTTCGGACGCAATGCGGTCGGCCTCGATGACCATTTCTTCCAGGCTCTCGCAAAGAATAACCTGGCCGTATGTTTTCCAGGCTTCGCCGGCGACTTCCGCGGTCGGCAAAGTTTTCAATTGGCGCGCAACCTCATTGATGGTCTCCAAAGCTAAGCTTTCACAATTGGTAATCAATATGGCGGCGCTGGTCGGACCGTGTTCCGCCTGTCCAAGTAAATCAGTGGCGCATAGTTCGCCATCGACGCTATCATCGGCAATGACCAGAGTTTCGGTCGGGCCGGCCAGCAAATCAATGCCGACGCGGCCGTACAATTGGCGCTTGGCTTCGGCGACATAGGCATTGCCCGGTCCGACCAGCATATCGACCGGCGTAATTTCGTCGGTGCCGAGGGCCATTGCGCCCATCGCCTGGACACCGCCCAAGCAGTAAATTTCATCGGCGCCGGCGAGATCTTGGGCAACGACAATGGCCGGCGCGGGCCTGCCTTCGAACGGCGGCGCACAGGCGATAATGCGGGGGACGCCCGCCACTTTTGCCGTGACGACGCTCATATGGGCAGACGCCACCATTGGGTATTTGCCGCCCGGCACATAGCAGCCGACCGAGGCCACCGGCAAATTCTTATGGCCCAATATAACGCCGGGATAGGTTTCTTCTTCGACGTCGTGCATCGACGCTTTTTGGATTTCGGCGAAATTCCTGATCTGCTTTTGCGCAAACTTAATGTCTTCGATGTTCTGTTCGGTCACTTGGCCGTAGCAGGCGTCGATCTCGGCGCGGGAAAGGCGGAAATTATCCGGCGACCAATTATCAAATTTTGTGGAATAATCACGCACCGCCGCATCGCCGCGTTTCTTGATGTCGTCCAAGATATCTTCGACGGTCCGGCGAACCTGGGCGTCCGCCGTATCTTTGTCTTCGTCGCTGATGCCTTCTTTAAGATAGCGTGCCATGGCGCCGGTCTCCTTGAATTTTTAAGGCTCGAATTTGGCCGGACTTTATGGGCGGGCCGGCTTCTTGGCAATCTTCTTGGCAAAGTGCAATCGGTAAGCCGCCGGCGTTTACAGCCAGGCGACGCGGTGCTAGGCAGTTACCTGTCAAGGAGGCGAAGTCATGAACGACGAAGTAAATGCCAAGAAAATCACCGCCAAGCCTGATTTTTCAGGAATGACGGCGCTTGTGACCGGCGCCGGCAGGGGATTGGGGCGCGCATCGGCGCTAAGCCTAGCCGAGGCCGGCGCCCATGTGATCGGCGTTGCCCGCACCGAGGCCGACTTGGAAAGCTTGAAAGCGCAAAATCCGGAACGCATTGAATATTGGGTCCATGACGTGTTGGAAGACGATCTATACCCGCGCATCGAGAAATTGGGGCGGCTCGACATCGCCGTCACATCGGCCGGCGGCAACAAGCCCGAACCCTTGATGGAAGTCACCGTGGAAACCTTGGATTGGATGATGGACCTCAACCTCAAATCGGTTTTCAGAACGGCGCAGAGCGCGGCCAGGGTGATGCTCAAAGGCGGCTCCGGCTCGATCATCAATATTTCATCGCAAATGTGCCATGTAGGCGCGCCCAACCGCACCGTCTATTGCGCCACCAAACACGGCGTCGAAGGCATGACCAAGGCGATGGGCGTCGAATTGGCGCCGCAAGGCGTGCGCGTCAATTCCATTGCGGCCACCTTTGTCGACACGCCAATGACCCGGCCGATGTTCGAAAACCTCGAATTCAAAGAAACGGTCTTGAACAATATCGCCCTCGGCCATCTGGCCAGCCTTGATGATATCGCGTCCGCGGTTTTGTTCCTGGCGGGGCCCGGCGCCGCCATGCTGACCGGAACGAGTTTGCGCGTCGATGGCGGCTGGACGGCTTGGTGAAATTCGAACAAAAGCCCTTCGCTGCGCTCAGTGTACTTTCGTCCGGTTTAAGTTAAGAAATTTTTGTCGACACCCTACAGCGAATTATCTTGCAAAAGTTCCCTTTTTGTTCTATACTGGCTGTTCGCTTTTGAACATTGTGAATAGGGAAATTTTGCGCTCCGGGCGGGTCCGATCCCGCATTGCCGAAGCCTTCGTTCTGCGCCGTTTTAGCCGGGGAAGGACGATAAAAGCACATAAATGACGATGATTTTGAAAACCCGGCGAAAAGTGTCGCACCCTGCCCCTATCCCTGGACTGGGCGGGAATAAAACCTACAAGGCGTTGAAATCTGCGCGACATAGGCGGGTGAAAATGCAGATGTTTGGATCCTTAGGGCAGGCTGTTCGCGCAATCCCAAAATCTTGCGGTCGCGGCCTTTC
>JABMOP010000599.1 GCA_013204125.1 Rhodospirillales bacterium
TAAGTGGTCGTTGCGCCATTGAAGGGATATGGGTCGAGAGCAATATCGATCTCGCCAACGCGTTCGAGATGCAAAGGGCGTTTTTCGAATTGTGCGCGGATTATTAACCGTTCGGGCGAAATTCCCCTCAATTCAAAACGCTCGGTCCATTGGTGGGCCAGGCTCTCATCGCTGTAGAGATTAAAATATTTAAGAAACAGACGGCTGTCCGGCACAGCCGTCAACAACTTCGCCCAAAGATCGACGACCGTGTCGTTGATCTTTTCCGGCTTATTGAAACTGCCAAATGTCACATAACCATTTTTCAAGCAGGGAAGCGGCGGAATATCCGGCAATCCGTCTGGAAGCGGATACTGATAGTAGATGGGAAGCCTCACCAATTCTTCGGTGAATAATTCCGGCGTGTCTTCGGGATGTAATATATCGTCGGTCAGGTAATAATCCGTATCTATGAGACCCGATGTGGCGCAATCGTGAAAACTGATTTGTATCGGCGCCGCGCGGTAAGATGCGACCAAAGGACGGTTTTCATCGAACCGCCCGGCAAGAATAACCAAGATGTCGATGCCGTCGGCCTCAATCGTTTCAGCCACTTGGGCGTTCGTCTGACCCACGATACTGCGATAATGTTCTGAATGAGACTGAAACAACTCGGTCATGCCGTCCGGATGAGGGACTTCGGCATAAAGATAGGTCTCGAATTTTGTTTGGTCACGATTTGCCAGGAGCGGCAAAATATTCAGCGACACCACATGGGTCCTGAAATCAGACGATAAATATCCGACGCGAAGTTTCCGGTCGGGCTCCTTCGATATTGCTGGAAATATTTTACCAATAAGCTCCGGGCGATCATGGCGGGCGCGTAATTTCCGGTGAAATTCAAATACAGCTTCTGAAGAAATACTGGGTTCGATCAGTTTTAGAAACAATAGGCACATTTCGGAATTTTCGCTGTCTGGGTCTAGTTCCAGTGAACGGTTATAGCATTTCCTTGCCGCCTTTATGTCGCCAAGGCTGTGATAAGCGGCGCCGAGCGAGCTGTGATAAGTTGCGGTTTTGGGGCTAAGACGAACCGAAGTTTCAAGCGCGTTGATGGCTTCATTGAATTGGCCGTTTTTACGAAAGGCAACGCCAAGAAGGTTGATAAGTTCGTGATCCTCCGGCGCGTCTTTGAGGGCGATTTTAAATTCAACAACCGCTTCGTCGAGGCAACCGAGAGAAGCCATAACCGAGCCCAAGCTTTTTCGAGCCCGTGCGTGGCGGGGATCAATTTCCAACGCAATGCGAAATGATATTTGCGCATTTGTCCGATCGCCTAATCTGTCTTGAAGCAATCCGAGTTTGAAATGGGCTTGGGCATTGCGCGAATTCGAAGCTAAAAACTCCTTTAAAACTTCCTCGCCGGACCGATAGTTTTGGCTTTGTTCATAAGCTGTAGCCAGATTGAACACTGCTTTCTCATAGCCCGGATTTAGCGCTATTGACTGGCGATATTGGTCAATCGCATCTTCAATTCGCCCGCTGGATAGATAAACATTTCCAAGATTGCTCCGCGCTTGATGATTTTGCGGCTCCTGATCCAATACTTTCTCAATCATCTTTGCCGCGGCATCGTCATTGCCGGTTTGATGGGCAAGGATGCCAAGCGAATGGAGCGCAGATAAATTTTTTGTATCAATTTTTAAGACCGAGCGAAAGATCGTTTCGGCTTCAGGCAACCTGCCTGATTTTTGAAATTCCTGCGCCCGGGTCAAAAGGTCGAGAATATGCTGGGTGCCGGCGGATTGAGTTTCGGCGGATTTGTTGTGCAAGAAATTCATCGCCCATCCAGAAATTATTATATCCGCGCCGAAGCCGCATGGTGGCAGGGCGGATAATATCATTATGCACCATTGTCGATGCTCGAGGTTAAGGAGCCGTAAAAGACGCCGCCAAATAAAGCCCCACCAAATTTGATAAAAAAAACCCCGGTACGGCCCAAAGGCCGTACCGGGTGAGTTTGGTGGTGGGCGTGAAACTGATTAGCGTTTGATCCGTACCAATTCATCGAGCATTTCGTCGGCGGTCGAGATAATTTTTGCGCTCGCCGAATATGCTCGCTGGGTGGTGATCATGTTGGTGAATTCGCGGGCGATATCCACGGTGGAAGCTTCAAGAACTGAGTTCTGAATTTTGCCCGCGCCGCCGGATCCAGGCGTTCTAAGGAAGAACAATCCGGAAAAATCGGTTTGGGTGTAAACGTTGCCCGAGTTGGCCCCAAGTCCGTTGGGGTTCGGGAACGTGGCCACCGGTATTTTGAAAATAGGCCTGATATCGCCGTTTTCGAACAATGCAGTGACCAGACCTGCCTCGGAAATTGTCACACCCGAAAATTGTCCAAACGCCGCGCCGTCGGTGTCGATAAATGTCGGGTTGTAGGCCGCGGCGAATTGCACCAAGCCGGTCGCTTGGCCAATTGTGCCGAAATCGAAATCGACTGATAAATCGGCGGCGCCATTATTCAAATCCATGGTAATGTCATCCACGTTGAAGCCAGATGGAATGCCGCTACCGTCGAAAGTGACCGCGGCGGTTGCCGATGGCACTAGATCCACGTCGTTTATTGTGACTGCGCCGGCGCCACTTTGGTTCAAGTTAGCCGTTCCCGACGCGTTGAAGGTGATATCGGTCACTGCCGAAGAATTTAAATGAACACGACCGGTACCACTTACTGTCGAGTAAATGGCGCGGGTATTTGATGTGTTGGCATTAATGGCTGTCACCAAGTTCGCTGCCGTCGCTGCGGCGGAGGCGCCGATGGTGACGGTATAGGTGCTGGTGCCGGCGATGGCGCCACCCGAATCGAATTCGTAGGTCTTGGCATCGAACACAAACACGTCGCCGTCGGTTGCATTGGCGGTGAATGTAAGCGTTGTATTGACGGTCGTCGTGCCATAAGTGCCAACAGCCATAACGCCACCGCCATCGACCAGATCATTGGCATCTGTTATCGCGCTTTGTGCGGTCAAGCCGGTAATATCGACACGCGAACTATCTGAAGAATTTTGAGCGAAGCGGGAGCCGCCATAAGAAACGTCCAGAACCTCAACCAGGTTTGACACAGTATTCGATATGGAAGATCCGATTGTGATAGTTTGCCCCGCGGCCACACCGGCAGCCGAGCCACTGGCTGTGGTATCGAATTCATAGGTCAGACTATTGACGATAATCGTGTCGCCATCAGCTGGCTGAGATGCAAAATCAAGTCGTCCCGCCGATGCGTAGATGGAACCACCGCTGTCTTTCAAAATGGCGCTGGCAGACTGTGTGGGTGGCGCGATGGCAAGATCCCACTGGTTATTAGCAATCTTGGTCCAATTAAGCTGCATGTTGTGTGCGACACCAAGCGAATCATATACCTGGATGGTGGTGTTGTTGGTGGCACCAATTGCGGCTTCGGCCGGCAGGTTAGCGCCGAACGTCAAGTTGTCTGTTGCATCCGCCGTCCCGCCAATATTGTTTAACCGGATCGTTTCCAAGTTGGTAAACACCGTTGGATCAGGATTGAACGACGCATTATTTGCATCAACCGTCTGGCCGAGGGAATTTGTTTTGTACCCTTGAAGGTAATAGCCGGCCGTGTTTTTCAAATACCCACTTTTATCGGCGTTGAAGGCGCCGGCGCGGGTAAATTTGAAACCGGTTGACCCGTCATGGGCATTTTCTTCGTTAACCACAAAAAAGCCATCGCCGGATATGCCCAGATCGGTGGCGTTGGTGCTGGACTGAAACAGACCTTGAGCATCAACGGCGGCGAACGGTTTCTGTTGAACGCCGCCAGGTGAATAATTGTTCAAACCGGCTTGCGCGGTGACCAAGGTTGAAAAGCGGACTTCGGTCGCTTTGTAACCTATGGTATTGACGTTTGTGATGTTATCGGCGATTGCGCCAAGTGCCTGGGAATTGGCATTAAGCCCGGAAACGCCAGAGAACATCGCACCATAAATACTCATTTTATGTCTCCTTTTTTTTCGAGGTGCTTTTGCCCATTAGTCGTTTCACGCTTCACCTATCATTAGGTTTTTCCACCGCTTGAGCGTCACCGGGTTTAATTCCCGGTTATACGCTTGGTTCTTTTATCGAAATAACTTTGTCTAACGGAATTAGAACGCCGCCGGCGTCGATCGTTGCCGTGCCGTTATCCATGCTGACGCCGGACA